>NZ_JAYGHE010000015.1:0-60856 GCF_034931145.1 Nostoc sp. UHCC 0252
ATCATCCCATCTTCACAAACCTACAACCTCAAAAAACACAAATTACCTACTAAACTTATCACCAATATCTTGCGTAGGGGCACAACATTGCCTGCGCCCCTACCCGTATACTTCATTTACCTGAAAAACGCTGTATAGCTGCGTGTTCCTCCACAAATGGGCAAGATTACAGTGTAGGATCTCGTTTGTGATTCTATTAAATATGCAATGAAAAATATATTGTTTCGTATATGGCAATCTCTTCGGCGTTACCGAATGCAAGCTGTTATATTTACAATCATTGGATGTGTAGCTGTCACCTTTGAGACAATGCATGTTCTGGCTCAACCGACTTCAACCTCATCTGAACGTCCTGCTGTGAAAGCGCCAAATTTTGGGCGACACTTTCAAGAATTTGGGCGTGAAGGCTCAATCTTGATTTACGACTCCAAAAATAATCGCATTTATGAACATAATCCTAAACGTAATGCAACTGCGTAGGCGTAGCCCGTCGTAGACATCGCTCCAGCTTCGACATTCAAAATTTTTAACGCGCTAGTGGCTTTAGAAACAGGTGTAGTTCTTAATGATGTGGCGGTTCTGACTTGGGATGGAATTCACCGAGACATTGATGCCTGGAATCATGATACAAATTTGCGTCAAGCCTTTAAAGATTCAACTGTTTGGTTCTATCAAGTGCTGGCGCGTAGGGCTGGATATGAACGGATGCAGCAATTTATTAATAAAGTAGCTTACGGAAATCGTCAAATTGGAACCGCCGCAGACATTGATCGTTTTTGGCTAGAACAGAAGATATTGCAAATTACACCCCAAGAGCAAATTAAGTTTTTGCAACGGTTGTATCAAGGCGATTTGCCTTTCTCTCAACGGACAATAAATCTTGTCAAAGACATTATGATCCGTGAACAAACTCCAGACTACACGCTGCGAGGAAAGACGGGATGGTTAACGACTAGCAAACCACAAGTTGGTTGGTTCGTGGGTTATTTAGAGCAAAACAAAAACGTGTACTTTTTTGCAACCACCCTTGATATGGATAAAGTAGAGGATGCACCCGCCCGCATTGAGATTACCCGCAGTAGCCTCAAGGACTTGGGTTTGCTAGCTCATATAAACTAACCACCACCAACAATAGTTACCACTTCTAAGCGATCGCCTGGTTGCACTTTCGTTTCCGGCCAAAACTGGCGGTGGAGAATTTCGCCATTATATTCTACAGCCACCAACCGGGGGTTAAAACCCAACTCTTGGAGCAAATGGGGTAAAGAAGTTTCAACTGGGCAGCTATGGGTTTCCCCATTTACCTGAATCGTAATCTCATTAGACATATTATATATGTGGGGAATAGGGAGTGGGGAGTGGGGTATTAGGTATTGGTTACTTACTTTGGACAAATGACTAATGACAAATGACTCTTTTAAAGTTCTGGTTTAATGCGATTGAGTTGGGAGAGCAAATATTGTGTTACTAGGGTAGGCTGTTCGGCTTGCATGAGCGATCGCACTACTGCTACACGTTCGGCTCCAGCATCGATCACATCATTGATATTATTAGCATCTATCCCCCCAATCGCAAACCAGGGAATTGAGCAATTTTTGGCTGCATAGCTGACATATTCTAAGCCTGTTGCTACCTTACCTAGTTTCGTGGGAGTTTCATAAACTGGCCCTACGCCGATATAATCCACACTTTCAGCAATTGCTGCTTGCATTTCTTCTTTATTTGTGGTAGACATACCTATCAGACGCTGCGAACCGAGTAATTGCCGAGCTACAGAAATGGGCATATCTTGTTGTCCTAGATGCACCCCATCTGCATCGACAGCTAAAGCCAGATCCACGCGATCGTTAACAATAAACAAAGCACCGTAGATATGGCATAATTGCCGGAGTTTTCTGGCTTGTTCCAGACGCAAAGAATCATCGGCGGTTTTATCGCGGTATTGTAAAAGCGTTAATCCACCTTTGAGTGCAGCTTCTACGTTATTCAACAAATTTTCATGTGGGGAAGTAACAAGATACAAACGCGATCGCCACAACAATTGATGGCGCTGATGACCCATTAAACTACTTTCTAGGGTATAAACCTGATAGCGCATCTGCTTACAAGCTTTAGCCATATTTGGTTGGGTTAGCTTGCTATATTCTTCCAACACCCGCAAGGCTTCTTCGACACGGCAAAAGTTAGCTTGCAATACCGATTTTATACTAGCTCGTTCTTCTTCTTGCGGATGGGTTAGCTCAGTCCCCGCATCACCTGGTGTATCTCGCGCCGCCCGTAATTCTGGGGTATGCCACTTGGCTAATTCTTGTCGCAGGCGCTTGCATTCAAGAGCTAACTGGGCACTATTCAAGCCAAAGCGACACCATTCTTCAATAATTCGTAAGCCTTCACGAGCGCGGTCTAAATTGGCATCTAAAATGCGGTAGACAACTTGTTGTACTTGCTCTTTTTGGCTGTATGGCTCGACCATTACAACAACCCCATTAGTACTTTCATCAAAATGTGAATTATCATAAATCCTAGTAACCATAAGTTAATTAATTTGCTTTTTTTACTTAATTTTGGCGGAATCTACGCAAAAAAATCTAGTAGTTAGAGTTACGATAAATTATCCCATGTTCTTATAAGCAGTGATAAGGGTAGTTTGAGGCTACAGTTTTGCACTAAGGTTAGTCAAGTATTTTAGGGTAAATGACAAGCTTACAAAGGACTGGTAAGAGCGGATACACTCGAAAATAGACAATGGGCAAATTATACGCAACTTTCTATAGGACTCCTATTTTATTTTCAAAAAACTCGTTACATCTTAATCTTCTAAAATTCTCTTGCCTTTTGCCTCTTCCCTACTAAGCCAAGTAATTGATTCCTATAGAATTTTTGACAAAAGCTGTTGTTGCTGCTCATAAGGACAAAAAAGTTCTTTCTTTTGCCCTGCCTATCTGATTCTTTTGATAAGACGACCTTTTAAAAGCTACTTAATTTTATTCAATTTTTACTCCGTGAACGGGAATGTGCCACGTCTCTACATTGATTTTTAGAGATGTCTAGTAAAGATATCTTGTCCAAGCTATTGATTATGTAGGTTTTTTATGCGAATCCTCGTAAATTGGACAATGTATTGGCAATATAAGCCAATACAGAGTAGATGTTCTATATATAATGTGAATGTAAAGAGTATGTAAAGTTACTGCCTAATGCAAGATAAGCTTCAGTAAATACACAGTATGATGTTACTGCGAGGTTATTTAAGTGTTCCCTACCTCCATGCTAAATACTGTCACGCAACATTCCCAATGGAAGCGTAAAAGTATCTTTCTTTGTCAGACAAGCATTAGGAACGTCCAAGAAATAAATTATGCATCTTGTGGGGTGGCAATTCTACCTGCCTAAAATATTGAGCGGGTGGAAATACGCATTTCACTCATAAGTAAATTGGGGATATTTTTATTTGGAAACACCTTAAAACTATACTGCTCGGTGTTTTGCATTTTCACCTCAGAATTGTTTTGGGGAAAAGGTTTAATGCTTTTTCTTTGTCCCTTAACCAACAAGTATTGGGCTAAGGTAATTCAAATTCAAAAATGCCCTAAAACAGAATCACCTGCAATCTGAAAACTTCAACATATTCGCTTACCTAAGAATTATGGCAAATATCAATGGCACTAACAGTTATGATTCCCTCGTTGGCACAACTGGGGATGACATTATCAAAGGCTTTGCGGGTAATGATTACATAAATGGTAACGGAGGCAACGACATCTTAGATGGTGGCGCTGGGAATGATACTGTAAATGCTGCTGGTTCTGCTGGAGATAATACCCTCAAAGGCGGAAGTGGGAAGGATTCTTTAGATGTATCTTCTTCTTCTGGGAACAATGCCTTAGAAGGTGGCTCTGAGAACGATAGACTTAATGCTTCCTATTCTTCTGGAAAGAACACCTTGAAGGGTGGTGCTGATAATGATTATCTAAGTATCTTTTATTCTTCTGGGAATAACAACCTTAGTGGGGATGCAGGTAATGACTACCTTGAAATTAGTTATTCTACTGGCAACAATACAATTTCAGGTGGAAGTGGTACCGATTATTTTTACGCTTATGGAGTCCAGGGTGCAAATACCCTTTATGGCGGTGATGGCAATGACTACTTCTATACTAATGTCTCGGATACTGCACCCTCTTCCCTCGTGACTCAAACCGTTGATGGGGAGACAGGTAACGATTACTTGTTTGTTGATTACAGCAATGCTCACGCTGGAATTACCTCAGCCTACGATGATACCAATAAACAAGGCTCGATTGCAGCAGGTACGAATCAAGTAAGCTACAAGAATATTGAACAATTAAACGTCATAGGTACAGCCTTCGATGACTATATTGTTGGGAGTGGTGGCAGTGATACGATTCTTGGCAATGCTGGTGACGATTATTTGGATATTAACTATTCAATAGGCAATAATCTGCTGGATGGTGGCAATGGCAATGATTCTCTTTCCGCTTCTGGCTACTATTACTACTATCGCTACGACGAGTACGACTCCTTTCATACCATTATCGGTGCATCAGGTAATAACACCCTCTATGGTGGTGCCGGGAATGATAACTTGAATGCTAACTATTCAACTGGCAATAACTTGCTAGATGGTGGCGATGGCAATGACTCTCTTTCCGCCTATGGCTACGTTTATGGCTACTACGGTGGTTTTGTCACTTTGTATGACATTGTTGGTGCATCAGGCAATAACACCCTCTCCGGTGGTGCTGGTGACGATACCTTGAATGCTAACTATTCAACTGGCAATAACTTGCTAGATGGTGGCGATGGCAATGACTCTCTTTCCGTCTATGCCTATTTGTACTCTTCTAATGAATACAGAGGTACTACTTATACCGTTGTCAGTGCATCAGGCAATAACACCCTCTATGGTGGTGCTGGTGACGATACCTTGAATGCTAACTATTCAACTGGCAATAACCTGCTGGATGGTGGCGATGGCAATGACTATCTTTCTGCTTCTGGCAATTACGGAATATATGGCCGAATTAGTGCTTCAGGTAATAACAGCCTCAAGGGTGGTGCTGGTAATGATACCTTGAATGTTGACTATTCAACAGGCAATAACCTGCTGGATGGTGGCAGTGGCAATGACTATCTTTCCGCTTCTGGCTACGTGTACTACTCTGGTAGTGGTTATGGAGTTAGCGGTGGATCAGGCGATAACACCCTCTATGGTGGTGCTGGTGACGATAACTTAAATGCTAACTATTCAACTGGCAATAACCTGCTTGATGGTGGCGATGGTAATGACTCTCTTTCAGCTTCTGGCTACAGGTACTACGATTATAATCGTAATGCTTATGGCGTTGTCGGTGGATCAGGCGATAATACTCTCTATGGTGGTGCTGGTCATGATAGCTTGAATGCTGACTATTCAACAGGCAATAACCTGCTTGATGGTGGCGATGGCGATGACGAACTTTCCGCCTATAGTGCATTAGGCGATAACACCCTTGATGGTGGTGCTGGTGATGATACCATCTATGGTGGTGTTGTCCGCGATATCCTGATAGGTGGTAGTGGTAATGATGTCATCTATGGATATGGCGGTGATGATATTTTTGTCTTCAATAGTTTAACTGAAGGTGTTGATAGTCTTTATGACTTTGACGCGACTAATGAATTGATTCAGATATCTGCGGCTGGTTTTGGTGGTGGGTTATTAGCAGGTTCACTTCAGACAAGTCAGTTTAGCCTGGGATCATCGGCAACGACAAGCGATCAGCGATTTATCTATGATTTGACTACAGGTGCGCTGTATTTCGACCAAGATGGCAGTGCTAGTGGATTTACTCAGGTACAATTCGCGCAAATATATAGTGGAGCATTACTCACTAATAACAATTTTGCGGTTGTTTAAGGACTGCTAAACAATATCTGGTGGTAGCGAAAGTCAACACTAGCAACAGATGTAGCAATCCTATTTGATGTATGAAAATCGAGAGGCTTAGATATCTGACTTCTCAAATAAAATGAATGATTTAGATGCGGTTCTTTTGAGGAGATATTGAAGAGCAACGCAATTTTGTGAAATAATTCCAAATTTAGTTGCGATGTCTACGGCGGGCTAGTTTTGTCTTTTGATTCTTTTATTTATAATACTCGGAAAGTGCCAGAAGAGGGATATCGTTTATTACTCTGTATTAAATATCGCCAATCGTTCAAGATATGAGTAATATTATTGACATCATACTCCCTAAGAATATAAAAATTTATTATTTCCGTGTTAAATATGATTCACTGTTGTGTGTTTTCTAGGTACCGTAGGGTAGATATTATGCTTGCAAATCTAAGGGTTATAGAATCAGCAAGGCTTTTATTTTTTAGCTTATCAGTATTATCTTTTACCGTCAGCGTGGGAGCCACAAGTATGGCGTTCCTGGGTAGTGCGTTAGCGGAGCTCGCCGGAGGCATCGCTCAAGTTCCATTGACACCAAATTCAGCACCTTTAAGTGACACCAAAAATTCTCAGGCTAACGTGCTATTTGTCAACCCCGATGGTGGAAACGACGGCGCAGGCAATGGTAGCGAATCCGCTCCTGTGAAAACCATTACTCAAGCTTTACGATTAGCTAACGCCAATACTGTAGTTATGCTCTCCACGGGCACTTATAGCGCCGATACAGGAGAGGAATTCCCCTTAATGCTGAAACCGGGTGTTTCAATTCAAGGCAACCCTAGCAATCAAGGTAAGGATATTATCATTCAGGGAGGTGGTGATTACCTGAGCCGCAGCTTTGCCGGTCAAAATGTCACAATTGTGGGAGCAACCCAAGCCTTGCTGACTGGGGTAACGGTGACAAACCCTAATCGCCGGGGTTACGGTTTATGGATTGAATCTAGCGATCCGGTAATCGCGGAAAATACATTTACTGGTAGTACCCAAGATGGAATTTCTGTCTGTGGTAATGCCGCACCCACTATTACCAAGAATTATTTTGATCGCAACGGAGCCAATGGCATCACAATTGCCGGGAATTCCAGTCCCCAAGTCAAGGAGAATATCTTTCACGAAACGGGTTTTGGCATTAATATTGCTCAAAATGCCGCTCCTGTAATTATAAGCAATCAAATTCAGAACAATAGATCGGGAATTGTCGTGCAGGCGAAAGCTCGCCCGATTTTACGGAATAATATTATTCAAGATAATAAAGAAGATGGTTTAGTTGCGATCGCTCAAGCAATGCCAGATTTGGGTAGTGCATCGGAACCTGGGGGTAATCAATTCCAAAATAATGCTCGCTACGATATTAACGCCAGCGCTGCTAAAGAGTTAATTTCTGCTGCTGGTAACAATCTTGTGAGCGATCGCATCACTGGCAAAGTAGATATTAACGGGACAATAGCACTAGCAGCACAAAATTCTCAACCTGCTGCCAACAATGTGTTGCGAGAAATACCAGCAAACGGTGAAATCACCTTTTCGGCTCCTGAAATCTCTGAAACTACCAATGAGCAAACCAGCAACAGCGTTTCAGCCAATAATCCTGTTTCTGCAAAATTAAACACTCAACTGCTGCCACTAGTGCCAGCGAATGTACCACTTTCCACCCCTATATCCAATCAACAACCACCTATCTCTAAAGTTGCTGGATTTCCGACTCCAAGCAGCTTATCGGCTAGACAAATACCTGCAACTTCAAGCCCAGCACAGCCGCCTAATACACCACAGTTAAATTATGTGCGGATTGATCCTAATACCATCGAGTTTACTGCCCCTGAGTACCCATCCAATTCAGTTACCAGCACAAGGAATCAAACACAGCAGCCATTACCAATACTAGAAACTTCTACCCCAGGTGCTTCAGCACTTTTACCACTTCCTGATCAGAATATCCCTATTGGTAATGCTCGGAATATGCAAACAAGTTCTGCAAGTATTCCTTATGGCGGTAACTCTGCAACACAATTCGGTATTCGTTATCGTGTGGTAGTTCCACTCTTCACTGAAAGAGATCAAGATTTGGTGCGATCGCTTGCTCCTGGTGCGTTTGCCACAGTTTGGGAAGGTCAAAGAGTTATGCAAGCAGGGGTATTTAGCAGTGAATATAACGCTAAAGAAATGCTCAAAACACTTTCTAGCAATGGTTTAAGAGCCATTGTCGAGCCGTTGAATTAATTGGGCAAAGGGGAAAGATTTACATCCCCTCCAGTCTTTTTCCTCAATTTTGAATTTTGATGTAAGGGCGATCGCTCTTTAACGGGTAGAGCAGCGTCGCAAAAAAGCCCAACAACAGCGAAATCAATTTGTCCAGCAGTATAATTTGGCTAATCTTAGGCAGTGCTTGCGCGATCGCACTTGAGCATAAGTTGAATTAGCGATCGTATTCTTGTTTGAAAGAGCGATGAGTTAAACAACAGAATGCGCTAGTTCTGCTATGTAACTCTCTAATGAAACTACTCCTCGTGTAACAAGGTTGTGGGGTGGCATCTCTCCTTTGATCGCAAGGGTTGTCATGTTAGAGAAAGACGCTGCTGCTGCGTTTGAAAATCCCATATTCTGCATTGTCTTTATCCACTGGTCACGCGGAGTTTCCACTACCTCGACTGGTTTTTGTAAAACTTTGGCAAATGCTTGTGCAACGTTGAGCGAAGAATATCTTTCTGGCCCTTCGATGTTGTGTAGCTCTGTATTCTTTATTGGCTCTGTCATCAAACGCGCTGCCAACTGACCAATATCGCGTGGGGCTACCATCGGCAATGCAAAATCGGTTGGAAAGAAGGTATGGATTATGCCATCCTGTTTAGCTGATTGTAGAGATAAGTCCCAATTGCTCATATAGTAGGCAGCGCGGATGATACTAAATGGTATGGACTGGGCGGCGAGTTGCTGCTCCATTTCGTAAAGCACTCCCAAATCGCCAATTTGAGAACCGGGCTGCGCTCCATAAGTGGATTCGGCAACGATTTTCTCTAAGCCAGAGTCTGTTATCGCTTCCAGAATGGATGCCAAGCTTTTTCTTTCTTCAACATCTGTGTCTGTCGCCGGGTTAGCAGGTGGATTAAGCAGGAAAAGACGTTTACCCTTTGCAAACACGCGGCGTAGTTCTACGGTATTATGCACGTCTACAACCTCAACCATCGCACCGCGCTTCTGCCATTCAGGAATAGACGCAGAACTGCGTGAGACAATGGTTACTGGCTCACCTTGTGATAACAGCGTTTGTGCTACAGCAGAACCAACATGACCATTGCCACCAAGAATGATGTGCATGGGAAAAATCAAGAATGATAGGTATGGAAGAAGTATAGGAAAAGTGCAGTGTTGCACTCAAGCAGCCCAACTATTTATATTTAGTCTAAACTCCAGTTGCCAACTTAGGGTCAGAAGTTGGTATTTGCTTACTGAACTTACTTAAGTAAGTCGGTGCAATAAAATCAAACTATGTAAACAAAAGTAAATAAGGCTCAAACTCTTTCTCCCCCTGCTCCCTGCTCCCTGCTCCCTGCCTTATTGCAACAATAATTATTTACGCCGACCTACTTATGTGGTGCGCGAAGCGCGATAGACAGGCACTCTTACAAAAGGTCACGCCGTTCGAGCAACACCCAATCCCCATCTGAGAGTACAGCTACAATCTTGAATGGTGCAAACAACAATGGTAAAGAAACCTCTGTTGTTTTACCTTAATCATTTAAATGCATCATTCTAATGAATTCTTAATTACGAATTACGAATTACGAATTATTCGCTCACTGGCTCCTTATCTCCCCACTCCCTATCCCGGCTTATGATCCAAACGGGTAGCTTGCTCTAGGGCGGCTTTTTCTTTGGCTCGGCGGACATAAGGTTGTAATTGAGAGCGATCGCAACCTGTTAAAATAATCAGGTTTTCCAAAGTAATCCCCCGCATCAACATTTCTACGCGCCAAGTTTGTTGTGCTTGGGCGATCGCTGGCGTTTGTCCTTGAGGAGTTAATAGCCCCTCACTCCATACTTGCCAACGTGTCTCAAGCTCTGATTCTGAGAGCGGTTTGCCTGTTTCATTCAAAAACATGGCTGTTTGAGCATCTTTACGACTTTTCAGCCATTTGATTAAGGGATTATTGGTAAAAGAGCCGTAGCGTTTGCCCAAAATCCACTGATTCACAGGCACTTGACGGACAAACCCTGGAATTGTAATTTGCAAAAAGTGCCCTTGAGTATCATAGATTTGGTGCGATCGCTCCAAGCTAATTATTTCCGTGGCAGATAACCCAGCCCCAAATAACACATAAGCCAAGGCATAATCTCGTATTCCCAATTTCCTTGCTTGTTGCAGAATTTCGTGGACTAAACTAGCAGGCAAATCAGCTACTTCTGTGGTGATGAAGCCTCTTTGTAAGGAGTCTATTGCTGATTCTGCTGAAGATGACATGGCTCCATGTAAAAACAACTCCACCAAATTCTCCAGAAAATCATCGCGATCCTCCCAAAGTTCGTGAAATTCGCTGGTGAACTCAATTACGGCATATCCCAAAATCATCCCATTTAGCAAACTGGCTAATTTTTCTGCCGGTAAGTAGGTATTTAAGTGCCCTTGCTGGATTACAGTAGCTAAATACTGAGCTACATAACGATTTGCCTCTGTTACTCCCCTGCCCAGGGCGCGGCGGTTTTCTGCCGGGAATTGGTCGGCTTCACCCACCACAGACCGGACGAACTCTGGCACTCGTTCTAATGTATGTAAAGTGTCACTTGCATAATCTTTCAGAGCTTGGTAGACATTGCCGGGAGGCGTTGCCCGCCGCACCAGCGACTCACCTAAATCTTTGAAAGCTGCGGACTCTTCCAGCACAGCCAAAAGCAGTCCATGCTTATTGCCAAAATTCCGAAATAGAGTCACTTCATTAACTTCGGCTTTTTCAGCAATTTGGCGGGTTGTGGTAGCGCTGACTCCGTGAGCAGAAAACAACTCAAGTGCAGCTTGAATCAGGCGTTGACGAGTGGAAACAAGTTGAGACGACATAAATAAATGCAAGTGGCACTTGCACGGATATCAGATTTCTGCTAGCATAACAAATGTAAGTGATACTTGCTTTACGCTACTGTAACGAACTAGTATACAGAGCGGGTAAATCTCTGTGGGATTATGCCTAAGAAAAAGCAAATTGCTTGATCATCCATTAACAGGAATTTTTATGACCGCAAATTTTGGGGCGATCGCTCCTGAGAGAGGCAATTCACCTCAACTCAGGTGGATAAATGTGGTATTTTTTGGTGTATTTCATGCCTTAGCACTTCTGGCTCCTTGGTTTTTCTCCTGGCCAGCATTAGGTTTGCTAGTGTTTCTGCACTGGTTATTCGGGAGCATTGGTATTTGCTTGGGATATCACCGACTACTGAGCCATAAGAGTTTCCAAGTTCCCAAGTGGTTAGAGTATGCGATCGCCCTCATTGGAGCGCTGGCTTTGCAAGGTGGGCCAATTTTTTGGGTAGGTGGACACCGCCAGCATCACGCCCACACGGAAGATATTGATCTAGATCCCTATTCTGCCCAAAAAGGATTTTGGTGGAGCCATATACTATGGATTTTCTACCCGCGTCCAGAATTTTTTGACTATGACACCTATAAAAAATATGCTCCTGACCTAGCAAGGCAACCCTTTTATCGCTGGCTGGATCGCTACTTTTTGCTATTGCAAATACCCTTCGCATTGCTCCTATATGCATTAGGAGGATGGCCTTTTGTTTTCTACGGAGTGTTTCTCAGGTGCGTCTTGCTTTGGCATTCAACCTGGTTTGTGAACTCAGCATCACATCTGTGGGGTTATCGCACCTTTGATGCTGATGATGGCGCTCGTAATCTTTGGTGGGTATCTATCGTCACCTATGGAGAAGGATGGCACAATAACCATCATACTTATCCCCACATGGCGAAATCTGGGTTGTCTTGGTGGGAGATTGATGTTACTTGGTGGAGCATCCAAGTTTTGCAGACTTTAGGTTTAGCCAAAAAAGTTGTTTCACGTCCCCCTCAAGGTGCAAATAACGGCTAAATTGCAACTAAATTATCATGAATTTGTTATGCCGATTGCTTTTCGTAGTCGGCTTAATAAGCTATTACTTGCATATTTGCATCATGATCAATACTTCTAGCTTTCGCCAGACGATTCTGCTAGCTATCATCACACTCAACCTCATTTCTACTTGGCTACACTACATAGATAATGCATTATTTTTGAGTCGATATCCTGGCCCCCAGTGGTTTACTTCTGTTGGAGTAATTAGCACTGTGATTGTGATGACTCCAGTAGGACTTTTAGGATATTGGTTTTATGCCAAAGGCATGTTTTGGTTGGCGCACTTTTTATTAGCCTTATACTCAATCACTAGTATCTCCAGTCCAGTCCATTATCTCTTCCCAATGGTTACTCCCATGTCTTTGAAAATGCATAGCCTAATTTGGTTGGATGGAATTATGGGACTGTTACTGATAGGTTTTTTGCTATGGTCTAGTCTTGTATTGAAAGAGTGGCGTAGTACACTACCTGCAAATTGACATAACATATATAACTGAAATTGCCCTCAATTTATTTTCTTAAGTCTAATTAAATAATCTGTTACTAGCTGTTTCACGGTAAAATCTAACGGTTTAAATCACCGCAATGTATCAAGCGTGAAAACCGACAGCATTTTTTACCGCCTTTTTCAAGAACTTCCTAGCATCTTTTTTGAGTTAATTGGTAATTCACCCCAAACGGCAGACGCTTATAAATTCTCTTCAATTGAAATTAAGCAAACTGCATTCCGTATAGATGGTGTTTTTTTTCCAACACAAGGGGAAGAAAATCCGATTTACTTTGTTGAAGTCCAGTTCCAAACTGACACAGAAATTTATTCGCGCTTATTTTCAGAAATTTCTTTATACTTACGCCAAAATAAGCCTAAAAATTCTTGGCGAGGAGTAGTTATCTATCCCAATCGCAGTTTAGATACATCAGATATCAAGAATTACAGTGAATTTTTCACAAGTGGGCGCATCAGTCGTATTTATCTTAATGAATTAGGTGAAACTGCATCATTGCCAGTTGGAATTGCTACGATGAAATTAGTGGTCGATGAAGAGGAGACAGCAATTATTGCTGCAAGGCAGTTAATAGAGAGAACTCAGCAAGAAATCAACATCGAACCACAACGGCGGCAGTTACTAGAATTGATAGAGACAATATTAGTTTACAAGTTTCCGACAATGAGTCGAAAGGAGATTGAAGGTATGTTTGGGTTAAGTGATTTGAAACAAACACAAGTGTATCAAGAAGGTAAACAAGAAGGAGCGTATGAAGAAAAGTTTAGAATGATACCTTTGTTGTTGAGATTGGGATTGAGTTTTGAAGAAATGGCAAAAGAATTAGGTTTGAGTTTAGAGGAAGTTCAGCAAGAAATCCAAAAACAGCCTCCAAGTCAGGATACCTAGCCTACAATTAGCACTACTCACAGATACCCATAAATAATCCTGTTATTTTCCATTCCCATAATTTTTAATTTTTTTATATGATTTCGCTCTCCCCCATTCTTCAAGCTAGACTCTCCCAACCCTTAAAGATTGGCTCCTTTGAGGTAAAAAGTCGGGTTCTCCAGTCGCCTCTCTCTGGGGTGACAGATATGGTGTTTCGCCGTCTCGTGCGTCGCTATGCGCCAGATTCGATGATGTATACCGAAATGGTGAATGCTACAGGGTTGCATTATGTCAAGCAGCTACCCATAATCATGGAGGTAGATCCAAATGAGCGCCCAATTAGTATTCAACTATTTGATTGCCGTCCAGATTTTTTAGCAGAAGCAGCAATTAAAGCAGTTGCAGAAGGTGCTGATACTGTAGATATTAATATGGGTTGTCCAGTAAATAAAATCACTAAAAATGGTGGTGGTTCTTCGTTGTTGCGACAACCAGAAGTAGCAGAGGCAATTGTGCGAGAAGTGGTAAAAGCTGTTGATGTCCCTGTGACAGTAAAAACCCGTATTGGCTGGAATGACAACGAAATTACTATTCTCGACTTTGCCAAGCGCATGGAAGATGCAGGGGCAAAAATGATCACAGTCCACGGACGCACCCGCGCCCAAGGATACAATGGCAATGCCCGTTGGGAATGGATTACTCGTGTAAAAGAGGTGCTTTCTATCCCAGTCATTGGGAATGGAGATATTTTTTCCGTTGAAGCGGCGGTGAAATGTTTAGAGCAAACTGGCGCTGATGGTGTGATGTGTTCTCGTGGGACTTTGGGTTATCCGTTTTTAGTGGGAGAAATTGATCACTTCCTGAAAACTGGGGAGATATTACCAACCCCTACCCCGATTCAGCGTTTGGAATGTGCAAGAGATCATTTACAAGCCTTGTGGGAATATAAAGGCGATCGCGGTGTACGTCAAGCCCGTAAGCACATGACTTGGTATGCTAAGGGTTTCGTCGGTGCTGCCGAACTCCGAGGACAGCTAAGTTTGGTTGAAAAAGTAGATCAAGGTTTAGCAATGATTGATCAAGCAATTGAAAAACTAGCTAATGGTTATGAACTTGAAGAAGAAACACAAGGTAGTTTGATAATGCTTTAATATCTTTAACTAGCCAAAGTGGAGGATCACAAAAAAAGTTTCAATCCCTAATAGGGATTTTGTTTAATTGCAATACTTGATATGCACTACGGGCAATATCCCAATAGCGTTTCAATCCCTAATAGGGATTTTGTTTAATTGCAATTTGCTTGTCAGGGCACATCACTAATCGTAAAGTTTCAATCCCTAATAGGGATTTTGTTTAATTGCAATGTATCTTGAGAGAACCTTGCCCCCTTGCTCCCGCGTTTCAATCCCTAATAGGGATTTTGTTTAATTGCAATCATAAGTCAGAAAAGGATCATCTTCTCTATGATTGTTTCAATCCCTAATAGGGATTTTGTTTAATTGCAATGCGTTCCATTCACTGAATCTGCACTACCAGCCCGTTTCAATCCCTAATAGGGATTTTGTTTAATTGCAATGAAAATTGGTATTGTTGAATATCTTGATAAGTTGGGTTTCAATCCCTAATAGGGATTTTGTTTAATTGCAATTGACGGCGGATTATGCCAGAACTTATCCCACGGCGTTTCAATCCCTAATAGGGATTTTGTTTAATTGCAATTTTCGTTTTGCGATCGCTCTGCCTTGGTCGTAAGCGATCTTGTTTCAATCCCTAATAGGGATTTTGTTTAATTGCAATTCACCACACCAACATGAAGGGAGGCTCTAGGGGGTTTCAATCCCTAATAGGGATTTTGTTTAATTGCAATTTTAGTATCTGAATTTTTAGCCGCAAAAGGAATGTTTCAATCCCTAATAGGGATTTTGTTTAATTGCAATTAAGACTACTCAGCCTTGTCTTCTGCTGCTAGTGGTTTCAATCCCTAATAGGGATTTTGTTTAATTGCAATAAAGCACTGTTGAATTAGAATTTACCTTAAGGCTGTTTCAATCCCTAATAGGGATTTTGTTTAATTGCAATCTACCCTTGCATTTTCCAGTGTATGGACTCAAAGGTTTCAATCCCTAATAGGGATTTTGTTTAATTGCAATAGTAAAAACCTAATTTGAGCAGATGCTGAGTGGAGTTTCAATCCCTAATAGGGATTTTGTTTAATTGCAATCCTGAAATGCAAGTAATAGGCTCTAAAGGTTACGCGTTTCAATCCCTAATAGGGATTTTGTTTAATTGCAATTTTAACATCCTCTGAATCATCCTCATATACCGGAATGTTTCAATCCCTAATAGGGATTTTGTTTAATTGCAATATTTGAGCATAGGCGTAGTTCACCACCTCCAACTAGTCGTTTCAATCCCTAATAGGGATTTTGTTTAATTGCAATTCGCTAATATCCACACTGCCTGTACTGCAACTTTGTTTCAATCCCTAATAGGGATTTTGTTTAATTGCAATTCAACCCAGATGATTACTAAAAAATGCAGACATTGTTTCAATCCCTAATAGGGATTTTGTTTAATTGCAATTTTCCGAATTGAGTGCCCTGAATCATAGTCTTTGCGTTTCAATCCCTAATAGGGATTTTGTTTAATTGCAATCTCATCTCCGCGTTACACCAGTCAATTGCTGATTGATGTTTCAATCCCTAATAGGGATTTTGTTTAATTGCAATTTTTCGCAATACTTAGATTAACATATACTCATTAGTTTCAATCCCTAATAGGGATTTTGTTTAATTGCAATCTACTACTACTGTCTCGCCTCTCCCCGATTCATCAGTTTCAATCCCTAATAGGGATTTTGTTTAATTGCAATGTTTCTTAGCAGCCATTCCTCAGATTTGGCAATATTTGTTTCAATCCCTAATAGGGATTTTGTTTAATTGCAATCTAGCCCCTTGTATGCGCGTATATATAATAAATTGGTTTCAATCCCTAATAGGGATTTTGTTTAATTGCAATCGACTTGTACCGCGCCATCCAAGAGCAGCTTGCAGGTTTCAATCCCTAATAGGGATTTTGTTTAATTGCAATCGCTGGGGTCTGAAACCCTTGTTGTATTTAATTTTCAAGGTGCAGTTGCGCGAACGAGTGAATCATAACACAGCGAATAGTCAGGGCACAAGATGTAAATCGCTGAAAGCCACTCCCTACAAGGTGCGCGGATGGTTTGAAAGTACTCTTTGCCCAGAAAGCTTTGTATAGATGGAGCATCAGCCATTTTTTGCCCCTTCTCATTTTGTACACCTACCCATCCGCGCATAAGGCAAGAAAATTAGTTTAATTACCGATCGCTAACTCTATTAAAATAAGCGAACACCTCCGGTGCGCCAAAGGCGAACGCCTAATCCTTGCACACCTTAATTTACCAAGTCAGGGAATACCTCTTGCACAGCCGGATGCACCAAGCGATGATTCTGCACATTCACACCCTTCGCTAAGGCTGGGTTAACTTCTAGCGCCTTAATTCCCAAATTCGCCAACTGGACGACATAAGGTAATGTACTGTTATTAAGTGCCTGGGTTGCTGTCCAAGGTACTGCTCCTGGCATATTGGGAACGCCATAATGCACCACGCCCTCTTCAAGGTACACCGGATTTGTGTGAGACGTGGCATGTAAGGTCTCGATACAACCGCCTTGGTCAACAGCTACATCAACTATTACAGAACCGGGACGCATTTGTTTAACCAATTCACGCGATACTAATGTTGGGGCCCTACGTCCTAATACTAAAACTGCACCGATGAGCAAATCAGCTTCTTTGACTGCGGCTTCAATATGAGCAGAGTTGCTGTAAAGGAATTCTACCCTAGAACCAAAGAGGGTTTCTAGATAGGATAAGCGTTCAACACTTACATCTAGAATCTGCACGATCGCACCCATGCCCATAGCAATTTTAGCTGCTTCTGTGCCGACAACACCGCCACCTAAAATTACTACTTTACCTGCTTTAACTCCAGGAACACCGCCTAAAAGAACTCCTCTACCACCTTGCTGACGTTCTAGGAATCTCGCCCCAAATTGTACTGCTAGCCGACCGGCAATTACGCTCATGGGTGTGAGCAAGGGTAGTCTGTTAGCACCAGGTTGTTCTACAGTTTCGTAAGCGATCGCACAAGTGCCACAATCAATTAAATTCTCTGTCAATTTGCGATCGGCGGCTAAATGTAGATATGTAAATAATATTTGCCCTTTCTGCAAAAATTTGTACTCAGATGTCAACGGCTCTTTGACTTTCACAACTAATTCTCGATTCCAAGCCGTCTCTGATGTCGGGACAATTTCGGCTCCAGCACTTTTGTAGTCTTCATCTGAGAATCCAGCACCATTACCTGCTTGCGTCTCGACAAAGATGCTATGACCATTTTCTCGCAGCACCCGCACACTAGAAGGACTTAACCCGACACGAAATTCTTGATCCTTATTTTCCTTTGGAACGCCGATTTCCATATAAAACCTCTGATAATTTTTTTGTTTAACTCTAGCCTGCGAATCTCAAGCGTGCTACCGACTTATTACAGATAGCTGTATTAGAGATAGTTAATCTGTGTTCTAAGTTTCTTAATTTAATCTGAGTAGCCCCAAACTCAAGCCCTTGACTATTACCCCAGTGTTTATACAATATATAAAGAATAGTAACAATTTATTAAAAGAGTAATTGTATAGCTCCTTACTAGGGAGCCTTTGCTGAATTTATCAAGTCATCTTGGTATTCAAGCGGTGCAATTAACTCATAAGTTACCAAGCGTAAGGTAAAGGTTAAGGGAAAAAACCAGTCAATTCCTTTAGCGCTTATCCGCGACTTCTGCTGTGAAGTCTCATATCAAGTCCCGTTTGCCGAAAAAAAGGTTTCTTAAAAATGACACAAACACAACCAACGATTACACCTAAATTAGAAGAGCCGAAGTTTGGCTTTAACGAATATGCTGAACGCTTAAATGGTCGAGCAGCTATGATTGGCTTCGGTTTGCTACTGGTGATTGAATATGTCACCAATCAAGGGGTGCTATCATGGCTGGGTCTGAAGTAGTGCCACCAACCAGCCGAAGATGGAAGTTGTAAGCTAGTAGTTAAAAGAGTTTCAACCAGCTGGAACAACCAGTTGGTTTTGACTTTGTTAATTGATAGCGAACTACTTTGTCCTAGAATGTAAGCAAGAGAGGAATCGAAAGACCTACTATTGATGGGAATATCATAAACTTGCTACTACTATACGCAAGGCGATTAATGAATATACTTCCTACCCTACTAAAGAAAATCATAAGTAGTATCTGCCTTAGATGAGAAAGGCAAATTATGGGTGAGGTATTCTTGGTAAATGTAAATATACACAAAAGCTGAACTGGAACCAACCAAGCTGTGATGAATGCTGTATTACCTCGTTTTTTGAAGTCAACCTACCGAAAAGAGCCACTAATCAGTGTATTGGTGACGATGGGCGCTATAGATGCCCTGATTGGCGGATTGAATGATAGCTGGTCATTGTTCGCTTTTGGTTTAGGAACAACAGGCATAGCCCTAGCTTTTAAATTGTGGCGTTTCCAGCAGCGCCGTCCTCTACCAGAGGAGCCTGTAGTGCAACATTATTTGCCCTCTCGTTCTTCTAGTGCGCCTTTACCAATGTTAAGCGTTTCTAAGAGAAAACCACCTCTTTGAGACAGCTGAGTATGAGTTATAAGACGCGATCAATCGCGTCTGTACAAGAGTTATAAATCATAACTCTAAGTGGTTTGTTTGTATATAAAAAGTAAAGTGAGGAAAAAGTGTGAGTAGTGAGGGAAGAGGTGGGGATAATTTTCTGCGTCCGTATATTATCCTGTCATTTATGGCAGCCGTCGCCCTTCCAGTGTCTATCTGGAAAGGGTTTTACATTCATCAAGCTCATGCTGCCGTTGAAGTAACGCCAACCTCCCCAACTACTAACAGCTTTGCTAATGCTCAACTACTTTACACACTCAGAGGACATAGGGGAACTGTTAAATCCCTCGCTTTTACTCCAGATAGTAGAATTCTTGCGAGTGGAGGCTCAGAAAATGAGGGGATTATTCGCCTGTGGAATGCAGCAAATGGCAAAAAGTTGGCGGATATTAACAAAGCACACAAAGCAGCCGTAGAGTCTTTAGTGATTTCGCCAGATGGACAAACCCTCGCCAGTTGTAGTAATGACAACACAATTAACCTCTGGAACCTGAAAAATTTTAAATTTACCCGCTCTTTTGTCGGACATACCAGCAACGTATTATCTTTAGCTGTGTCTCCTGATAGTAAAGTTCTCATTAGTGGAGCTTTGGATGGAATTCGGATATGGGATTTGCTACAGCAGCGTCCTTTAGGGACTCTAGTACGCTTCGATAATTTGATTTATACTCTGGCCATTAGCCCTGATGGACAGACTTTGGCTAGTGGTGATAGTAAGGGTGTAATCAAGCTGTGGAGTTTGAGTACTGGTAAATTAGTTACTGAATTAGTAGGTCATTCTAATGCTGTTAGCGCTGTCATCTTTACACCAGATGGAGAAACATTAGTTAGTGCTAGCCGCGATCGCACAGTCAAACTGTGGAATATTAATACTGGAGAATTAGTCCGCACCCTCACAGGACATAATAACTGGGTAAATGCGATCGCCATTAATCCCGATGGACAAACCCTTGCAAGTGCCGGTAGAGATGGGATTAAGTTGTGGGATTCAACTTCAGGTGAGTTAATCAACACACTAACTGGACATACAGACTGGGTAAGCGCGATCGCTTTTAGTCCAAATGGTCAAATCCTTGCCAGTGGCGGATTCGACAAACAAATCAAGATTTGGGGAACTCCACAAAAACGTAATTAACAGTGAACAGCGAACCCTGACTTCTTAAAATAAGTTAGGGTTCTGAATGACTTGTAGACAAGGTGATAAGTATATGAATATTGAGCAAGCAGTCTTGGAGAAATTGCGCCAGTTACCTATAGATAAGCAGCAAGAGTTATTGAATTTTGCAGAATTTTTGTATCAAAAAAATATTCCTAAAGCTACCTTACGTAGTGTAAGAGGGTTATGTGCTGATTTAGCAATGGATATTACTGAACAAGACATTACCGAAGCTCGTCAAGAAATGTGGGGTAATTTTCCCAGGGATATTGTCTGATGACATCAGTAGTTGCAGATACACACGCTTTAATTTGGTATATTTTCGACCTAGAGAGGCTATCGAAAACTGCCTTAACAGCTTTAGAGCAAGCAGTCAGCGATGGTAATCCTATTTATGTTTCAGCTATTTCAGTGGTTGAAATTTCTTATTTGGTTGAGAAGGGACGCTTTGCACAAGAGGTATTAACAAGAATTTTAAATGCTCTGGATGATCCTAATGTGGGTATTGTATTAGCACCCCTAGATCGTAATATTTCGGGCGCAACGAGACAAATTGACAGAGCAACTGTTCCTGATATGCCAGATAGGATCATTGCAGCTACTGCTTTTTGTTTAGGTCTTCCTCTAGTTACCCGTGATCTGCAAATTCAGGCATTAACAAATATTCAAACTATTTGGTAATAAATTGGGAAACCTCATGTCAGCTGGGTCATAGGGTTTTTTCAAGACCCTGCTGGCTCACCGCGCGACCTCTCTGTTGTAGTAACTACTGTCCAGGCTCCTAGAGTAATGGCAACTTTTATACAAAAGAGCGATCAGCACAAGGTATTGTGCTAAAAGACAAGGTATTGCAAGCATTTAATGTGTTTGCTAAACTTTTGTCTTGCCTTTTTAGAACTTTTATAGTAGAAAATTAACCAAAGCTCAGATTAAATCATGCCAGAACTACCTAAAATCAATGATAGTAGCTACCAAGAGCGATCCCCGATTGTTGAATAACTGTAAATACTTGATGAAAATACAGCCGAGCTAATATTTTATCCAGCAAATTACTGTAAGTATAAACATAGGTAATTTCAAATCATCTATGCAGCTACTTGCCCTCTATATTTGGAACAATTTCTGAACTTAGACAATCCTAGAACTAGTCATCGTCCGTAAATGCACCCAGGTAAAAATTACTATCTTGTCTGAAGCAAAGGTTTGTAGCGCTTAAGCGCTATTTGAAACGTAAGACAACTTGCTACTTAAATGATGTTTAATTATCCCGGACTGCTTTTGATCCCCATTTCGATAGAATGACTAGGCAGAACCCTAAAACTAAAAACCGCTTTTGACTGCGACGCACATGAATCAACTGAACAATGGTTTTACGATATTTCTAAGTCTGCTAGTCGAGGCGATGCCTTTTTTGCTTCTTGGGGTTTTATTCTCCAGTTTGCTGCTATTTTTTGTTGATGAGCGCAAATTAGTAGAAAAAATGCCCAAAAATCCTCTGCTGGGTGCTTTAGTTGGCAGCATGATCGGCTTTTTGTTTCCGGTGTGTGAGTGCGGGAATGTACCGGTAGCGCGGCGGTTCCTAATGCAGGGAGTACCCACACCAGTCGCAATTGGTTTTTTGCTAGCAGCGCCAACAATTAACCCAATTGTAATTTGGGCAACTTGGACAGCATTTCGAGATCAGCCAGAAATAGTAGTATTGCGAGTCGTATTTTCTCTAGCAATTGCCACAATTATCGGTTTTGTTTTCAGTTTTCAGAAGGACTTAAACCCCATAGTCCAACCCGCGATCGCTCGGTATATGAAGTTTAATCCACCTGCACAGCCACAAACCAAACGCCGTGGTAAACGTTATCAAGTAGAACAGGAAGCAACAATACCGAATCTGTTACAATCCGGGACTTATATCTTAGGAGGAAAAGCAGGTATACCTATGCGGATAGATCCTAATTTGGTACAGGCTACTACCGCAGTTTCTAATCCGAATAAACCGCTTGCAGATAAACTGCGCCTAGTCATGGATAATAGCATCCAGGAATTGCGGGAATTGGGTGGAGTGATGATTTTAGGAAGTGCGATCGCTGCTGCTATTCAAGTCCTAGCTCCCCGTGAATTAATTCTCAGTTTGGGTGCTGGCCCCATTAGCTCAATTCTAGTCATGCTGATATTAGCAGTAGTGGTGTCAATTTGTTCCACAGTCGATTCTTTCTTTGCCCTATCTTTTGCCTCAACCTTTAGCAGTGGTTCATTATTGGCATTTCTGGTGTTTGGGCCAATGATTGACATCAAAAGTGTTGGTTTGATGTTATCTATTTTTAAACCCAAAACTATCTTTTACTTATTTGCTTTAGCAGGACAATTAACATTTTTGTTCACCCTATTCCTGAACTTGCACGTTTTTTAAGAAATTATTTGTCATTTGTCCTTTGTTAATGACTAATGACCAATGACCAATGACCAATGACTAATAATTAATGGCTAACAAAAATTCCAAATCTAAAATCCCAAATCTTTTATTCCCTTGGCTGGATGCCCTAGCAATTACAGCTTGGGGTGTTTTAATGTTGAGATATTGGCAAACTAACAAGCTGAACCTATTGATTCACCCAAATTTCTTTGGGCTGGTGATTGTGGGTGGTATCGGCTTCATCATTATTGGTTTTTTTAAGATGCAGGAACTTTGGCAACGGCGTCGCCGTGATGTTACGCCAAATATGCAGCATATTAGTTTATTTCCCCCTGGTTGGGGCAGTGCTTTGTTGTTGACTACAGCGATTCTCGGTTTTATTATTACACCGCAAGTTTTTGCTAGTGACAAAGCCCTCCAAAGGGGTGTAACGGCTGATTTATTGGGAAGCACACGTGTCAAACCCCAAGCCTTTCGGGTTACTGTTCGTCCAGAAGAGCGATCGCTTGTAGACTGGGTACGCACTGTCAATGTCTATCCAGAGCCAGATGCATATACAGGACAAAAAGTAAAGGTACAGGGATTTGTTATCCACCCGCCAGATATAGGAAAAGAATATTTATTTTTAGCCCGATTTGTCTTAACTTGTTGTGCAGCAGATGCTTACCCTGTGGGATTGCCCGTCAAACTAAAAGATAATCAAGAGCGTTACTCCCCTGATACCTGGCTGGAAGTCGAAGGACAAATGGTGACAGAAAATTTGGCAGATAAACGCCAACTGACCATTGCCGCGACCTCTCTGAAAAAGATTCCTCAACCGGAAAATCCTTATAGTTATTAGTCATTTGTTGATGACCAATGACAAATGACTAATGACCAATGACTAATGCCCAATAACTAATGACTAAATCTAAAGCATTTATCCAACCACTGGATCGGATAGCGATCGCACTAATGTTACTGCTAAGTGTGCTGATTGGGTTAATCATAATGCAAGGTGATGTAATCACTGCCCGTGTCCGGGACTTTACCTGGCAAAACCAACAAGTAGGGGCAGAAGATAACTCCTTTACTCTCACCTTCAGTCGCCCAATGGAAACAAAAAGCGTAGAGGAGAACTTAAAAATCGAGCCACCTTTAGCAGGTAAATTCAGCTGGGCAGGGCGGCGGATGGTTTATACACTGGTGACACCAGCACCTTATGGCACGAATTATAAAGTGCAGTTACAGGGAGCTAAAGATCAGTTTGCGGAACAAGAAGGCAAAAATCGGGTAATACAGCCCTTTGTTGGTAGCTTCCGCACACGCGATCGCATCATTCTTTACATAGGAACCGATAAAGAAGAACAGGGACGATTAGTTCTTTACAACTTAACCGAAGAGCAAAAAAGACTACTTACGCCTAAAGACTTGGTAGTAATGGACTTTGAGTCCTTTCCTGATGGGGAGAAAATTTTATTTTCTGCTCGCGCTGCTAACAACCAAGACTTACTTTCAGCCCAACTGTACACAGTGACAACAGGCGTTCCTGGTAAATCTGAACAAGAAGTAGAACCAGCAGGCAGAGTTGACTTGGTTTTAGATAGTAAAGATTATCAAAACCTGAAATTTGACTTATCACCTGATGGGCAAACTATTGTCATCCAACGGGGCAATAAAACTAATCCCGGTGACTTTGGGCTATGGTTTATGCCAGCAACCAGTAACGGTTCAGCAGAAAAACCCACCCCTAAACGTCTGGAAAGCCAACCTGGGGGAGACTTTATGATCACACCAGATAGTCAAGCCGTAGCAGTTGCCCAAGGACAGGGAGCAGCCATCCTACCACTGCAAGGTGATGCCAGTAAACCCCTAGATTTTCTGCCGCAGTTTGGTTTGGTACAGGCTTTCTCTAAAGATGGCTCTCAAGCGGCGATGGTAAAGTTTAATACAGATTACACGCGAGATTTGTTTTTAGTAACAAACCAAGGCGTGCAGAAACAACTATTAAAAACTACAGGCTCAATTCTCAGCTGCCAATTTGATATTGCCTCACCCACTATTTATTGCTTGCTGACACAGCTAGTATCCAAGGAACAATACATAGAACAGCCTTATGTGGTGGCAATTGATCTAAAAACCGGGCAACAGAAACCATTATTAGTGCTACCTCCCGCTCAACGGAATGTGCAAATGAGTTTATCTGCCGACGGTTTGGGCTTGTTATTTGACCAAGTAGTACCGCAGACAAACCCCCCGGCATCATTACCACCAAATACTTTGAAAACTGATGATGGAGATGCGATCGCTACTAGTAGCCTGTGGTTAATGCCTTTATTGCCCATTGCGGATGCTGCGACTGTTGAAATTAGACCAGAACAACTCCCCTTAGACGGGTTTCGTCCCCGATGGCTACCTTGAAATAGAGGCAAGGGGGCAGGGGGCAGGGGGCAGGGAGCAGGGGGCAGGGAGCAGGGGGCAGGGGGCAGGGAGCAGGGAGCAGGGAGCAGGGGGCAGGGGGAATAATTTCTATGGGGATTTAAACCCATGTTCCCTGCTAGAATGTAGTAATTTTCTAAGCATTTTGCACCCTTCAAAAACTACTTCTTCGTTGAAAATATTTAAATTCCCGACTTCTTTAAGAAGTCGGGAATATTGTTGATAACAAGGTGAAAAATTGTCATTTATCGAAGATTTTTAAACTATCACTTGATAATTTATCCAGGCTTCCCAAAAAAGATAGATTGATAGTGCGCCTAAAAATATGCGAAGCACTAAACTTACAGTAGAATCTGGTAGTTTAGGCAATGTGCGAGTACTTATCTGAACGCCTAAAAGACCACCACAACCCAAAACTATACCTTGAGCAAACAGAATATTTCCCTCTAATGTGTGTCCTGTGCAGGCAGCTAAAGCAGTGATGACAATTACACCTAGACTAGTCTGAATTGCTACTTTAATGTCTTCTCCTAGTAGCAAAATTTGTAGTGGAACCATTATAGTACCGCCACCTAAGCCAAATAAACCTGCTAAAATTCCTGCTGCTCCTCCAGTGCCAATTTTAGAAACTAAGGGGTTAAATACTGGGGCTGTATTCTCTTTTTCCTTGAAGACCAGTTGCTTACGAAGTTCAATCAAATAGATATTGGCAAGTAGTATTATGCCAAATGCAAAAAGTATTATATAAGATGGGATTTTATTGGCGAAATATACGCCTATTCCAGTAGTTAAGAAGGCTGGAATTCCTAAATAAATTACTCGTTTAAAGTCAAAGTAGCCCATTCGCCAATTCTGTAAACTTCCAGAAATTGAAGTAATTACAATTGCAAGGCTACTAGTAGCGATCGCCTGAACGGGAGTATAACCTAGTGTGACTAAAAGAGGGATTGTAATAATACCACCACCTATTCCTAAAAGTCCAGCTATAACTCCAGATATTAAACCCCCAGTCACTAAAATCAACCAAGTAAAATCAATCATAAGTGGGAATTGGGAATGGGGAATTGGGATTATTCTCAGTTGTTTGCTTTTTATGCTTGTACTGTTACTGGATGGCTGACAACGGCTCCGTAGAGCAAGCCAGAATCATTCCACGGAACTGTACTAGGTTGTGTATTACCTAAATTGTCGGTAGCACGAGCTTGAAGAAAATATTCTCCGGGAGTTGGGTTCCATTCAATGTCCCATCGTGTCCATGCAAATGGAAAATTTGGTTCTCTCAGTCGGGCAAATTGCCAAGTTTTACCGCCATCTAGACTGACTTCTACACGGACAATTTTTCCTTTACCAGACCAAGAACGCCCTCGTAGTAAATGAGTTTGAGCCGAAAGCGTAGCGGGCCAAGCTAACTCGAAAGCGCTTTTAACATTTTGATAGGTAATCAGCTTACCTTTATATGGTGCGATCGCTGGGTAATCTGCACCAATCAGCACCATCTGCTCCGTTACCCACTGGGTATATATCGGTGTTTCAGAAACTTCAATCCGCTCAATCCATTTAACGTTGGCGTTTCCTCCCCAACCAGGAAATAAGGCACGACATGGTTGGCCATGATCTGGAGGTAATGGTTCTCCGTTCATGGCATAGACGACGAGGGAGTTATCTGCTAATGCCTTGCTAATTGGAACTACATTACTGAATTTGGATTTATTTGTCCCCTTTGAATCTAGCGAATCCACATCTGCACCCTCAACGAGTACATCTTTTGCTGTGGATTTCAATCCAGCCCGCTCTAATAATATACTCAGTGGTACACCAGTCCACTCAGCCACACCAATAGCCCCAAGCCTCCATCGGGTTCCGGGAAGTGGTATGTTGTAAGCTTCTTCAAAGAAGCGCCGACCATTAGCAGCACACTCAATAGCGCAAGTGACTGAAATGGACGGCATAGCGATGATTTCATCGTAAGTGAACTCACAAGGCGCAGAAACCCCAGTTCCATGAATTTGCAAACGCCACGTAGATGGCTCAAAGGGAGGAGGTGTACTGCGGTTATGAACATAGAACCAATCATTTGGCACTAAATAACCACGCCCATACATTGCTTCCCAGTTCATCTCTAATGTGCCTTTGCTATGAGAGATATACCCTGGTGGCAATGGTTTAAGTATTTTACTGCCCTTGCTTTTAACAGCTGCTTGACTGTGAGCAGGCGCAGGTTTAGCTAAACCCCCAATGGCTGTTGCACCAACCATTGTGGCTAGTATTTTTAGAAAGCGCTGGCGCGAAATACCTGCATCTGTGCTTTTTTGCCAAATGCATTCATCAACCCGTGCGTGTAAATAATCCTCCTGGTCAAAGAGGTTTTCATCGCTCAAGCTATACCCCCTTGTAATTCGTAATTCGTAATTCGTAATTTAAGATACACAGAATAAGGCTTGATGAAGGGGCAGGGGGAGTAGGGGACAAGAGGTGAGAACTTGAAACAAGTCTTTCCCCTTGTCCCCAATTCTCCTTGTCCCCAAGTCCTCTTCCCAATGCCCCATTCCCAAAAAAACTAGCTGTTTATCGCTGTCCAAACACCAGTGATTTCATCTTGTGTGTAGTTGGGCAAATAGTGGTCAAATCCGTTTTTAGCTATTTGTGCGATCGCATCAATCAAGCGATCGCAATCTCCCAAAGTATTATATACTGCAAAACTGGCGCGGATAATACTGGGAATGTTGCGCGTAATTCCCCTGTCTACTTCCTGAGCAATTTCGTAGTCTCGCTCATCCGAAATATTCTTGAGTTTGCGAATGTATTCATAAGTACAGAAAGCCCCAGCCCTAACCCCAATGCCATATTCTTGTGCCAAAATTTCTGCCACTAAGCGTCCATCAAAGCCATCGATATCAAAGGGAATAACATGGGCTAAATTATCTCCTGGGATATGTAATTTGACTCCAGGAATCAGCCTAAGCCGTGTATATGTGAATTCGACTAGAGAGTGTTCATACTGAGCAATGCGATCGCGCCCTACTGCTTCGATAATTTCAATCGCCTTGGCAATTGCGATCGCCCCCATTGCATTTGGTGTTCCAGGGTCGTGGGCCCGTTCTGTATAAAAACGCTTTATCTCTAGGTTTCTAGTGATATAAGGCAGGTTTCCACCGCCGATTTGATAAGGGTAAGAACTGTCAAAAAATTCCTTTGGCCCTAGCAAAACCCCAGTTCCATAGGGTGCATACATCTTGTGTCCAGAGAAAGCTACAAAATCTAAATGACATGGGTCATCATCAGCACGCATATCTACTCGTTCATGCTGAATTAACTGACACACGTCAGCAAAAATTTTAGCACCATACCGATGTGCTAAAGCTGCGATTTCATAAATCGGAGGTCTATAACCTGTAATTGTTGAAGCGCCTGTAATTGTTACTAACTTAATTTGCTCGGCTTCGGGAAGATTTTGGTGTGCCTTAAAAATATCTTCAATTTCTGCGACACTTACACTTCCGTCGGGCTGGGTTCTGTACTGCACAACTTCGTCTCTAGTAACCCAAGGTAGCAAGTTTGATGAATGCTCAATATCAGAAACTAAGATTTTTCCAGGTTTTTTTGCCCAAAGTGTGGCGGCTCCATTAATTGCTTCTGTTGTGTTCTTCGCAAAGATTACATAGTTGTTTAAAGATGACCCCACAAAGTCCCGAATGACGTTCCGGCTAGCATCATATTCTCGTGTAGTGATGATGGACTTTTGCCCAGAACCACGATGCACGCTACCATAAGTATCGAGCATTTCATCCACATACTGCTTAAGGCTTGCAAAGGGAGTAGTTGTGGCTCCATTATCTAAATTGACGTACTCAACATAGTTTCCCTTAAGAGTCTTCACCTGAAAAGATAGAGACTCATCTGTGAATAACGGTCTAATTTCTTTGTCCCAAAAACTATCGAAACTTTCTGCAATTAGCGGTAATTGGACAGTTTCTTGCTTTGTATTTACACCCATTGCAAGTATGTCGGTCATCTTTAGCACCCCTATTTTTAACTTGGAATTTCTGGAAAAATGTAACTTTAACAAAGCTTTCTCGAATGCAACCATCACATTAACGGATGGAAATCATAGTCTTTAGAATTACTTTGTCGCTACTAGAAAACTCGGTTATCACAATTATTCTTTAACAAATAAATTAAAATGTGTATCCGTGTAAAAACTTAAAATCAATATTATTAATGATAAATATAGTACAATGTAAGAAATGCTTGTAAGTAGTTAAGTATACTTTAAACAATTTTCTTGCAGTTATTAAACAAACTTGATGTATTGAAAGCAAATTAATAGAGCAGCCTCTGACTAGCTAAAGCTGAAATTGCTTGCCATAACTGTTTTGACCGAGAAAAAGGTCATGCTAAGTTAAGATTATTCTTTAAAAAAGTTTCATAAATTTACTTATGCTAAATATTACCAATTTAAAATCAGTTTATACGTATTTGTTCGTAGTCATCAGATTTTTCTAATATTTTAGTCTCAGCAGAAGCTTTTAATTGTTTGCTGACATTAAATAGCGATCGCTCAAGATAACGGAATGATGGTTGAATAATGGATACTTGTACTGACATCTATCCTAAGTAATGAATAATGCGAAGCAAAATGTATTTTAGGATACATTTTAAATTAATATCTTTAAGACAGATGCGATTATATAAAATAAACTGTGTAGTAAGGTTGCTTTTTCATGTAAAAAAATTTCTCTGGGACAGAGCCATTACTGTATTAATCTTTCTTGTTCCCTGCCCGTTCTCTCTGCCTCTTCTTGACGGAGAAGAGCATCATAGTGTTATAACGGCATCAGTCTAAATACAATAAGACTTACGCAAAACTAGACGCGGTGGGGTCGATTGACGAATTGCCCCTACAAAAAATTAAGGTTTGAGCTATTTTTTGCATAAGTCCTTTACAAAATAGGGAACACCAATTGATGATTAATTGCTGGTGCTTGGAGAGAGTTAAACTTAGCTTCTAGAGCAAACCCTGATTAGACACAGTTGATAAGCAATGCTAATGCCAGCACTGCTGATATTTTTAGGCAGGTGGGTCAAGAGTGATAAATGAAGCCTACACATCAAATAAGGGAGCTGTGATGGAATCCCTAAATTCTGCTAATTCGCCACAATCGGAGCAGGCGAATTGTCCCTTTTACTCAGTTGTGCCTAATGACAATATGACAGTTAAACAACTGCCACTTCTTATGCCAGCTGGAGATACACAATTTTCAAAAGATACCACCCAGCAAGACTGGGTTGCAGAGCCAGAAAGCGGCAAGCAAGCACTTATTGACTCAGAGTTTCAGAACCTGCTGGCATTGAACGAAGAATTGCGTGCGGCTAATAATAATTTGTATGAACAGGTAGAGCAGCTAAAAGACAACCTAGCTGAGTCTGAAAAGGTTTTGCAGTGGCAGAAAACGCGCTCAAGTGTTACTGAGTCGATGCTCAACCAACATACTCAAGAATTGGCTGCGGCTCAAGAACAGATAAAATCCTTATTTCAACAATTAGAAACTGCTGTACAAACTGTTCAACGCCAAGAAATTGTCACTGATAGTTATAAAGCACAGCTACAAATTAGCCAACAACGCCTTGCCCAGCTAGAGCGAGAATGTACGTTGTTACACACCAATAACAGCGAACAATCTGAGCATTTATTGCAGTCAGAAACCGTTTGTCGGGAATTGCGTACTAGACTGATGCGACAACAACGCCAGACGCTGCAATTTAAAGCGGCTCTAGAAAAATGTTTAGATACATCGGTTCCTAGCTATGACTCCTTAGAAGATACTGCAAAACACCCCAAAGACATAACTAGTGGACAAGGAAGATTTTCTAGAAAAGCTCGGTCTTTGTTTCCTAACGCCCAGCCAATTCAACCTTGGTCAGTAGAATCAGAATCCTTGACTGACAATGAAGATGATTCTTGGGGCGAACCGTCAGCATCAATCCCATTCCAAAGAAATGAACCAACTCCACCGCCATCTTCTTGGAACTGGTCAGTTAAGCAAAAGACCCCAAAACCAGCAGAACCTCCTGCCCCGTCTTCAAAAATTGACGTTCCAGGTACACCAGAAGCTGTTTCAACTTCGGGGTCATCCAATTTAGATCAGCAATTAGATAGTCTAATCCAAATGTTTTTTACCTCCCAGTCTGAATCTGCATCACCACCGACTACTGGAAAAACAGATGTGGATAGCAATGATGCTCCTGTCTGGGAAACTTTAGCAACAATCTTAGAAGAGGATGAAGAAGTAGAAAATCCACGGGAGGCGCATTTGGAGGCAGAAACTAATCCCCCTCCAACGACTTCCACTTCTTGGACGACAGATTCTGTACCTTCACCAGCCAATAGCTTACTAGTTTCTTCTACCTCCTTCAACACTGAGCCGCCTGTTGGAGAAACTGAAGATTACTGGTCAGAATCTCAATTGTCAGAAAATGATTTTTCTCCAGAGTCACTAGGCGATAACCCTGATGATGCCAATTCACCTTCACCTGTAGTTTATCCCCAGCGTCCACCCAAGGGGCGCAAGTCATTAGCATCTGTGGAACTACCTAATTTCCGCCCCAAAGGTCAATAGTTAGTTGTCATTTGTCATTTGTCTAATACTAATGACTAATGACTAATTCTTGCTTCTGATTTCGGAATTATGGCTTCTGGGTTTGTCTTTACTACTTGAGAGCGCGATCGCGGTTTGCCTGTGGCGATCGCATAATTAATCGCCAGCAGCCACAGCCACAAGCCCGGATTCCGGGGTTCTAGCCAATGACCTGCCCGATTTAAGAAGCGCCCGAACCACGGACTTAGCAAAGCGCTAACGAGGGCATGACGACCAAAGTTGAAATAACTACCAAGCCATCGCATTAAATCTCTAGGCCCAGCAAGTTGCCAAATCCATAAAAGTAAAGCAGGATTTTTTCTAGCAGCTTTGAGTGCTAGGCGGTTAAAGGTTAGCCAATTACACCGATCTTTGATGAAGTTATCTGCTACTTCTTGGGGTTCATCTGCTAATAGTCCAAAGAAGGTGTTGAGCATGGAGTTAATGCGCTGGGGTGGTAAAAATTTTCCGGTGGGAACCATCATCCCTTTGGAAAATAGCCAAGTCACAGAAACATTGCTTTGGTAGGCGCGTATTTGGTTCAAGTGGCGGAAACTCAACAAGTCATGTTTGAGAGCAATATCCAAAAGGGTTGTTAAACGCTCTAAGTTGCGAACTAGGGAACCAAAACCGGTGAAGACAAGAGGAGACTGGAGTGATGCAGCATCACCGATCGCAATCAATCGATCGAAGGCAACTGTGCGATCGCTACTTCCCACACTAAAATGCCCTGGTATATAGCCAAATGTCGGCTTCTTCCACACCAATTTGTCCATATCGCACCTGCGATACTCTGGCAAAATCGTGAAAAAGTCCTCGTACATCTCTAGCAATGAACCGGGATTTTCAGCATTGACTTCGTGGTAATGAAATAAATAAATCGTCAGTTCATCATCTGCGCCAGGAAACAGTTCCCAAATTAACTGCCTTCCGCGTGAAATATCCCCATGACTATAAAGCACGTCCCCATATTGGGAATCCCATACTTCCGGTTCAAAACCGCTCTCAATTGCCGCTCCTACCGTAGGGCATACACTATCAAAGGCACGACCACCATTTAATTGCCAGGCGATGGGTGAGGCAGTTCCCATCGCATCTATTAGCAGCCGTCCACTTACTTGTTTTTCAACCTGACTAGGTAAGTGCTTGACTTGCAACAAAACTTGTGATATATCAATATCTGCACGGATAAACTCTGTCTCATCCCAGATTTCGCCGCCTGCGGCTTGCAATTTTTGCCCACACATTTGGAGCCATTTTTCGGAATCTAAGCCTAAATTTAGGACTGTGGGTGTGTGCAGAACGGGCGATCGCAGTTTGGATGGATTATTCGCATCAAAAAACTTATTGAATCCATCTTTGTATTCTCTGGCAATGATGGTTTCTAACTCTGCGGGGGTGAGTAAACCCAGGTTAAGCAAGCTTTGAATCTCATCGCGGGAAATATTCCATTCTCGGTTCATCCGGCCAAAGGGCATTCGTTCCACCAGCAGGACTTTATATCCCAGTTTTGCCATCAATGCTGCATGAATCGCGCCTAGTGCGCCACCAATGTAGATGATGTCGTACTGGGGATTAGGGATTGGGGATTGGGTATTGGGATTACTTTTTCCCCAGTTCCTTTGATTGGAAAAAACAACCTGACGAGGTTGCTGCGGATTCCGTACTCCTTCGCGCCATCGTTGTTCCCACCAGTAGGCGCGTGTTAGATCGTATTCACCGTTAGGCATTTTCTGAAAATACTTGACGGTGAGGGGGTAAGCAGAGGCTAACGCAGCAAAAATCGATTGCTGGGATAAATCAATCGTTGGCGGTTCTGGGTAATGATGCGGAAAACGGTTTCTGATTTCTTTGGTTAGGCGTTGCAGAATTTGTCTCTCATTAGGAAAGGGTTGTTCTGCCCAACGAAACACTTTTAAATAGGTAGTTCGTTGCACTGACCAGACAAATACCGAAAGTTCCGCAGGCAAGTTTTCAGAAAAGGCCGCCCCAGCAGGTGTAGTAGCACTGGGTATTTTGAGGCGAAAGCCTTCCAAAGTAAGCACTTTTTCTCCATTTCCAGGTTCAAAATCTGTTTGTAGCCAGTTACGCACAGTTTCTATATCTGGAGTTGGAACTTCTAAATAAAGGATTTCTTTCATTTTTTCCTGACATCTCCCATCAATCTACTCACTAAGACAGATTTTCTTAAGGCACAGAGTAAGGTATACTCCGCCCTATTAGTTTCATAAAGATTCAGTGAAGAAATTTTAAGAGTTTGTCAAATTTATTGTTCATTTTGTATTTCTGTAAACCCACGCCATGAATTATCCCATTCCAGACAGTCCCCAGGAAATTTTTGCTCTGCGACAACAGCCGATTGATGAAGAACTTGTTGCTGCTGCGATCGCTGGCGTAATTAAAGTTGTCCGCGCTCAGGGTCAATCTTTGGAAGAATTAACCGCTCAGTTGCTAGCAGATGATCCACTGCTGGATCAGCAACAACGTCGTTGGTTGAGCCAATTAGTTGCCCAATCCTGGGAAAAGTTCTCCTAAAACCTTGCTTAAGATAAAGTTTTTGTCGCAGCATTAGATTTCTAGGTCTGCACCTAAGTATTGAAATATTGGCGATTCCTACGGCGGGCTGCGCCTACGCACTTTAGATATAAGAGTAACAATAATTATCAGTATAAAATTTGGTGATTGGGTTGCTGTTTTGGTATTAATGGCACAGAAGCCACTAAATTAACCATATCAGCGTTTTACATTGCTAATGAATTTTACAACGTTCTGAAAGCGCGATTTGCTCAATTGGCGGCGCTGGTAAATGTTTTTGCTGCCGCAGGTCGGGTTTTTCTTTTCTCGCTGGGCGTTTTGTACTCATGATGTATCACTGAGAACATCTTATGCTGACTTTTTGCTTAAGTTGACACCAATGAGCATTGCTATGCCCCTACCGCGTGGTCTATAGCGGTTCCTGCATGAGCAAAGTAGAGAAAGAAATAATTAACTATAGTAGGGCTGCTGCTGTGCTACCCTGCCCACGTGCTTGGAATTCTATTCAGAAGCCGGATAGTAACAAAGTGGCGATCGTTTTGGGTAGAGAGAAGAGTTTAAGATAAAAGGCAAAAATCTGCCACGTACTAGTTCTACTCTCACAGATCATTCAGTTAAGATTGTCTGTGAAAATTTACGGCATTTGATCATAGGGTAGTTTTGATTAAATTTTCTTACCAGAATTTCACCTCATGAATCTTGCCAGCAAATATTAACTAATCCTTAAGATAAATATTTTGTTACTAAAGATACAGTATTTTCTGTAGTTTAATTTTTGAATACAAGAACGGCTTTTTTTGTATCTGTCCAAGATGACTATGAATAAGGTTTTCTCAAGGCATTCGTCACAGGGATCAGTAAATCTCTAAGCAGTATCTACTTAAAAAATAATTTATGTATCTAAAGTAAGAGGGGAAAATCACTTAAATTATAGGATAGTATGATTAAGATATCGAAAACTTTTCAAATCTGAAATTTTGTTTAAAATAATCAGCCAATATTAAAGTCGTTTGTTAAGTTGGGTCAAACCAAAATTTTTTCTACTTTAAACTGGCAGTTTTCTCAAATAAAAAATAAATTACAACCAGGGGTTTTAAAATGCAGACAGTACAAAAGATTTACTGCCCAAATTGCGGCTGCCAAGCAGAACGTTATTATATTTCTGATAGTCAATTAACTCGTACACAATGCTCTAGTTGTGATTATTTGATGATTAGTTGCACTCGCACTGGCAAAGTTATTGAGGCTTATGCACCAGGAATTTATGCACAGCGCTAAATAATAGAAATTAAAAACTAGAGAATGTTTTCTCTAACTTTTTATTAATAATAAATTTACTTATTATTAATAGGATTTACGCAAAACTACAGGCGGTAGGGGCAATTCATGAATTGCCCCTACCCAGAAATTAGAGTTTGGGCCATTTTTTGCGTAAGTCCTGATTAATTTTGAATACTTTACAGATTCTTCTGCTGTCTAAGTTGTTGCTGTCGGATCTGTTCTTGTAACCTGAATTGTTGCCGTTGTCTAATTTGTTGATCTTGTCTGAGTTGTTGCTGTTGTATTCTCAGTTGTTGCTGTCGTGAAAAGTCTTGCTGTTGTAGTCTTGTTTTTTCCTGTTGTAGTCTAAATTGTTGCTGACGGAACATTTCTTGCCGTTGTCGTGTAAATTCTTGCTGTTGTATTGTCTGTTGTGGTTGTAGTAGTTGAGGTTGTTGAAGGTTTTGCTGTAGCCATGTTTCCCTCATTCGTTCTTGTGTTTGCTGATTTTGCTCCTCTTGTTGTTGTCTGATTCTTTCTTGAAGCGAATCCTGCGTCTGGGGATTGGTCTGAATTATTTGGGCATTAGCAGGAGAATTAATCGATAAAGCTTTTGCAAGCACAATTAGTGGTAGGCATACTTTAACCAGTGATAAGCGATTCAACATACAGTTATTTCCTCAATTGTTATAGGTGGATTTAGCGATCGCTAAATCCTGAAAATCTCAACAAAATGACCCAATACATAAATGCAGGGGCTTGGAATAGTTGACTAAAGCTGATGTTTTGTTTACCGTTATGGGCTTACGCGATACTTACGGCTGACTACGCCAACATTCTTCAGTCCATAGCGGATTTTAAATATCAATGCATTGAGATAGCTTTCTAAATCAAGGTTATATCCAGTGCATTATCTTGATTTTTCATAAAACTCTCGCTTTCTAGATATTCATCTTAATTAAATTATACATTCAGATTTTTTACGCGAGTTGCCGGATTTCCGTAATTCATCTAACTCATACAGGTAAGTTACGGGGACTTTAAAGTAATTTAACTGGACTATTTCCTACTCATTATCGCCCGTTTCATATTATGTCCGGTTAAACAATTGCCATTGCGAACGAAGTGAAGCAATCGCAAGGCTTTTGGGATTGCTTCACTTCGTTCGCAATGACATATCACAAGTAGTTTGCCGGACATAATATCAGTCGTAGTCTAAATAGGTAAAGATTCCTGTCAAAAAAAATTCAGGCAGTTTTATACCATAGATAAACAGAGATATGTCTTCAAATACATCTGTGTTTATCTGCGGTTCCATATTCATTCATCGAATTGACTACAACAAGTTTAATTTTTACTTGCTCTCAATTGTCCGCAAGCAGCATCGGCTTCTAAACCACGGGAATAACGCACACTAACAGCAGTATTTTGTTGCTTAAGGACATTAACAAATGCTTCAATGCGATCGCGGTTGGGGCGTTTGTAGTCTACTTCTTGGATGGGGTTGTAAGGAATCAAATTCACATGACTTTGAAATCCTCGCATACATTTTGAAAGTTCTAATGCGTGTTCTGGTAAATCGTTGACACCAGCCAAGAGAACATATTCAAAGGTAACGCGCCGTCCAGTGATTTCTACATATTCTCGACATTCAGCCAATAACTCTTCTAGAGGATAGGCGCGGGCGCTGGGGATGAGTTTTTCTCGCAGTGCTTGGTTGGGTGCGTGGAGACTAACCGCGAGAGTAACTTGCAAATTATTTTGCGCGAACTGACGAATGCGATCGCGAATACCCACTGTAGAAACTGTAAGCGATCGCTGTCCGATACCAATATCTTGATTTAAAGATTTCAACGCTGCGAGGACATTCTCAGTATTTAACAACGGTTCACCCAATCCCATGAACACGACATTGCTAACCCGTTGCTGAAAATCTTCTTGCACAGTTAACACTTGATCGATAATTTCATGCCGTGCTAGGTTGCGCTTGTAGCCTCCCTTACCAGTAGCGCAGAAATCACACGCCATTGGACAACCCACCTGAGTAGATACGCAAACAGTCAGACGGGCTTTTGGGCCTTCTCCCCTTTCTGCGAAGGTGGGGATACCAACAGTTTCAATAATTTGGCCGTCTGTTAATCGTAAAAGATATTTGACTGTGCCATCGGGAGCCTCAGAGCGGTAGTGTAAAGTTGAGCGCCCAATGGGGACTTCTGCTACTTCTTTCCGCCATTGTTTAGAAAAGACAGAAATATCAGCTAGCGATCGCACTCCCTTATCGTAGATCCATTCATGTAGTTGCTTTCCTCTGTAAGCAGGTTGTCCTTGTTGCTGCACCCAAGCGCTTAACTCCGCCAGAGAAGCACCGAGAAGGGGAGGAATTAATTCTGATTTTTCTGGGTTGTGTGAGTCAACCTGAGAGACAAGAGGCGTAGCAGACATAAAAAAATCAAGAGTTGATGTAGGATCTCTATCCTACACCTGCCAGATAAAGTTAGTCTTTAACCAAAGGTTGTGCCGTTCCAGCCCCACATTGCACCTTTAGCGTCTGCAAACTCGATGTAAATCCGATTTTTCGGTACACCTAGAGTTTGGTTAATCTGCTGGCAAAAGTCCTGACTCATTGCTGCGGTTTGGTCTGGCTTCATTGCGCCAACGCTCTTAATTTCAATATAGCAAACCGGGTCTGTATTCCCTGCAAAAGTCATAGGAATTTCTGGCTCAAAAGCAGTCATTACATAAGATTCTGGTTTTCCCAAATGTTTCGCTAACTTGGCAGATAGGTTTAAAAGCATTGACTCAATTTCAGCTTTTTGAGGAGCAGATGCAGAAGTTTGAACTTTAATTAATGGCATAGTACCAAATTAGAATTTTGAATTTTATTCACACTGTTAAGTTTACCGAACCGTAAACCAGACAAGAGGGCAGTTTTCCCAATTCCCAATTCCCAATTCCCACTCTTCAATGATGAGATGAGCGAAACAGGCGATCGTATTCGGGATGATATAAACGCGATCGCCCTTTTGTTGTTGAGAGTGCTGGACTGATTATATAAAGTGTGGTGCGAATTAATTCTTCTTTATGAGTACATTCCGCCATTTGATTCAGAGGGACAACCCTGATTTTTTCATCAGGCCATCCGATACGAAAGCAAATTGCAATGGGGGTTTCGGCTGGGTAATGTTCAAGTAGTTTAGCTTGGGCATTTTCGATGTGACGCGCACTGAGATATAAGCAGAGGCTAGCCTGATGTGCTGCGAGAGAGGCTAATTCCTCATTGGCTGGGACTTCTGTACGTCCACTAATACGGGTCAAAATGATGGTTTGGACTAAACCGGGCACAGTTAGTTCTACTTTGAGTTTGGCAGCAGCAGCTTGAAAAGCGCTAATACCAGGTATGACTTCAAAAGGAATATTTGCCTCTGCGAGGAGGTGCATTTGCTCATGGATGGCGCTGTAGAGACTAGGATCGCCAGAATGGAGACGGACTAGAGATTTATTTTGCGATCGCACCCTATCGATCATAATCGGTACAATCTCTTCTAAAGTCTGATTCGCAGTTCTAATTATTTCTGCATCTTTTCGGCAAAGTTCTAAAATCTGTTCGGGTATTAAAGAATCAGCAAATAAAATCACATCAGCAACAGCCAGTAGTTTCTGCGCCTTCACCGTCAATAAATCAGGATCTCCAGGGCCTGCTCCGACAATATACACAGATGGTTCTATGGCATATAGTGTTTTTTTATAACTTAGGTTTTCTGTATATTCACTTTTAAAAGAACCCACAACAATCCCTCAAAAAACTTTTTTGATATTTTCTCAGTATCTTTCCGGATTCACTCTCTTTCGCTGGTAGAGAGTAATGGTAGATGCACCCTGGTTAAGCCCTAGAAAATATTCTGGGGCATTTTTTATTTTTGGGAATCGGGAATTGGGAATTGGAAAAACAGCCCCTTATCTCCCTCATCCCCTCATCTCTCCATTGCCCTTGGGAGTAGGAACTACATCGGGTAAAGGGCGTTTGAGTAAGTAAAGCCAAGCTAATCCAACTAATCCAAATAAAATTCCAAGGCTACTGACTACTTGTGCCATTCGTAATGGCCCCAGCATCAAGCTATCAGTGCGGAAACCTTCAATCCACAAGCGTCCTAAGCTGTAGGCTGGCCAGTAAACTAAAAATAGCGTCCCTACCTTTAAACGTGGCTTACCGGATAAAGACCGGAAAAATAACGTTATTAGTAGCGCAAACACCATTAAATTCCACAGAGATTCGTACAAGAAGGTGGGATGGAAGTAATCGAAACTAGCATATTGTAGAGGACGATGCTCTGGTGGAATATACAGCTTCCAAGGCAAATCGGTAGGATCACCAAAAGCTTCAGAATTAAAGAAATTGCCCCAACGCCCGATCGCTTGTCCTAAAATCAGCGAAGGTGCTACTAAATCCGCTAGCTGCCAGAAAGAAACCTGCTTGATTTTGGCAAAGATTAACGCAGCTATAACGCCACCAATAATTGCTCCGTGAATGGCAATACCACCTTCCCAGATAGCAAAGATTTTCCCCGGAGTTGGGGCATATTTTGACCACTCAAAGAAAACGTAATATAGCCGTGCGCCGGGAATTGCCCCAATTAATAACCAAAAGAACAAATCACCTAGCAGTTCAGGATTAACGTTACGGCGTTTTGCCAATTCCTGAGAAAGGATTACGCCAATTAACACTGCTGTGGCAATCAATAAGCCATACCATCGAATACTTAGTGGCCCTAATTTCACCAGAATGGGCCCTGGAGAAGTAAATTGAAACGCCAATAGCAAGGTGGAAAAATCCAGTGCCATGAGAAATTACCTAGAAAAGTTCGTTAACTACCCGCGCACTTTGCGAAGTACGGAGTTTCTTATATCTCGAATACTGGAACTATACGTGATTAAAATCCAGCATCCATATTTAGGAGTCTAATTCCTAACGCCTAGTTGAGCATAACTTGTGTCACAAAAACAATTGAGTTTAGCATTCTTGCTCAGAGCGCAAGATGGTAAATTTGAGTAAGTTACACAAAATAGTTTCGATATAATCACCTAAACAACTTTGATATATCTAAAATTGTGATTGCTATTTATCCTGGTAGCTTCGACCCCATAACCTTGGGACACCTTGACCTCATTCAGCGCGGTTGTCGGCTGTTTGAGCAGGTAATTGTCGCGGTACTGCGGAACCCGAACAAAACGCCACTTTTTAGCGTACAGCAACGGCTAGATCAGATCCGTCTTTCTACACAACATCTACCTAATGTAGAAGTAGACAGCTTTGATGGTCTTACCGTAAACTATGCCCAAATGCGACACGCACAAGTTTTGCTTCGGGGATTACGGGCTGTGTCAGATTTTGAAGTGGAGCTGCAAATGGCTCACACCAATAAAACTCTTTCTACCCAAATAGAAACAGTTTTTTTAGCAACTTCAAATGAGTATAGTTTTTTAAGTAGTAGTGTGGTAAGAGAGATTGCAAGGTTTGGCGGCTCTATCGATCATCTCGTTCCCCCACACATTGCCCTAGATATATACCAATGCTACAATCACAACTCTCCAATGTTGAACCCAATCTCAACGGAAGCAATCCCCCCCCTGAAGAATATGTCGGTGGAGAGGGAAGCGTAGATATTCAGCAGGAACTCAACCGCCTAGAGGAAATAGTTCTCTCTAGTCTCAGGATTCCTCTGACGGGACGCACTCTCATAGATGAAGAAAAGCTGCTGGAACAGCTTGATTACATCCGGCTTGCTTTACCATCACTTTTTCAAGAAGCAGCAGCCATCCTCGATCAGAAGGATGAAATTCTGCTAGAAGCGGAAGAGTATGGACAGCAGGTTGTTCAGGCCGCGCAAGCAAAAAGAGCGCAAATTTTGGCTGAAAGCGATATTATTCAACAGGCAGAACAAGAAGCTGAACAACTGCGCCGACAAGTGCAACAAGAGTGTGAGGAAATAATGCAAGAAACCCTCGCCGAGATTGAGCGTAAGCGGTATGCTTGTCAGCAAGAGTTAGAGCTTATGAGGCAAACTGCGATCGCTCAGGCTCAAGAAATTGAAGATGGTGCTGATGCTTATGCCGATGGCATTTTGGGCAATATCGAGCAGGATCTCAAAGATATGTTGCGAATTATTACCAACGGACGGCAACAATTGCAAATTGATAACCTCACGCAGCGTAATTCACCTCCTAGCAAAAAACGATAGAGGCTCTAATAAGAGATGATGAAAAATTATAAGTTGGGTTTCGCTATTGCTTAACCCAACTATTTTTATTAGGAAGATTTTTTGAGGAATCTACCGAGTAATAGATTTAAATTTGTGGATTTTAACTAAACAGGATCTATAATAAATGATTACTTTCGCTCAAGTTAATTTTGGATTGAATCTAGCCGGCTTAATTGGAATTATTTATTTTCTTTTGGCAGTTGTTTACTTTATTTTAACATTAGTTTGGCTAGCCCAACGTGGAACTAGGCTTACAGGTTGGGCTTTAGCCCTTTACATTATTCAAGTGATATTTACACCAATTATAATGTTAATGTGCGGAGTAATATTGCTTTTTCAAGGTTGGCGTTTAGATCCAATTCTTCTGTTTGAGCAATTTTTATCGTTGCTATTAATTATTTATTTCGCTATTAAAGATATTGTAATTAATGCAGTTTACAGAAATAGGTGATTTTAGTATTTCACGAACAACCAGATCCCCGACTTCTTTGAGAAGTCGGGGATCTACGTTTTGCAAATCAAAAACGCAATTAATATCTGATTACAGAGTGTATGTAAAATCTTCTACCAGCATACCAGGAACTAAACTACCTCCCAGTTGGCGGCTCTCATAAGTGCCTACTTCAGGAATGAATTCTTGAAAATCGGTTAAATCTACTAATTTTTCTCCCCAGAAGCGATAGAGACTTTCATCAAAACGTAAGTTTTCAATGGGAGCAATAATTTCTCCGTTTTCCACCCAAAAACAAGCATAACGGGTCATACCTGTGATTCTACCAGTGTGGCGATCGCTCCAATTCAAGTAATGCAAATTTGATAGATATAATCCTGTATCCAATTTCGGAAGAATTTGCTCAAATACTAAGTTTCCTGGACTGATTTCTGGCGCACGTAAAGTTTCTGAACCATTAGCACCATTAGCAGTTTTCTGATATTCCTTAGCAGTACGAGAATTCACCAAAGTATTTACCAAACGTCCTTTTTCTATTACAAATAACTCCGGTGCTGCTATTTCTCCTAATTCATTAAATCGCGGCACTAATCCTTGTTGAAAGTTTTCTTTCAAACTAAATCTTGGGGAAAGTTGTTTTTCTTGACGCGATAAAGCGGCTAAAGCACTATTTCCTTGTTGGATATCAGCTTCGCTTACTGCTCCCCAAGAAAGCATCAGTAATAAATCTGCAACAGCAGCAGGTGCAAAATAGGTTTTGTATTGTCCCCGTGACAATTCTTTAGCTGGGCGAGCAAGCAATTCTAGTTGCTTTTTACCTTCGCTGATTTTGGCTATATAAGCGGATTTATCCCAGTCACTTCCTGCAAATGTACCCTTAACTGCTTGTCCAGAGTTGGAAAATAGAGAATAATCTAAGGTAAAAGAATCAGTAGCAAACCAGTGTTTTTGACCACTGGAATCACCATAAGCTTTAATTACTATTCCTCCAGCATATATACCAGTAAAATCTAATTCGGCAACTAATTCTAGTACACTTGGTACTACTGATTCCTCTGCCAATAAATTACCAGAATGTACTTCTCGGCTGGTATTAGTTCCTGATGGTAAAACTAGATACGGATCGATGGGTAGTAGAATTAGTTCATCGCGTAGTTCTTGCAAAGCAGAATATGCTAATTGCCAGTCTAACTCCCAATTTCCAGTAAAGGGAAATTGCCGAATACTGCTGCGTTGATCTGCCATTAAAGTCAGTTCTACCCAACCATCAGCAACACAACCAGTTTGTCGCACTTTCGCATGATTAAAACGAGTAAATTGGCTTCTTTCACTGCTGAGTCTCACAGTGAATTGTTCATTTTCTACTTTTTTGATAACTAGAGTTTCAATCAGTCGATTAAAGCTAACTTCTAACGCAGATAATTCCTCAATTTTCATAGATATTAAATATTAATCGGGAGTGGGGAGTAGGGAGTGGGGAGTGGGGACGTGGAGAATGAAAATGTCTCTGTGTCCCCGTGTCCTCTTCAAGTTCCTCCACCAAAAACTTCGACATTAGCAAATACACAAACAGGCGAACCATGTCCTACCCAAATGGCCTGATTTGGTTCTCCTTTACCACAATAAGGAGTACCATACATTTGCCAGTTTTCGGCATTTCCCACTTCGATTAAGCTGTGCCAAAACTCTGGTGTTGTGGCGCGATAGTTGGGATTGCGGAGGGTTTTGGTGAGTTTACCATTTTCAATTAATTTAGCGTACTCGCAACCAAACTGAAATTTGTAGCGGCGATCGTCAATTGACCAAGATCGGTTAGATTCCATGTAAACGCCGTTTTCTATCCCGCTAATAATGTCTTCAAAGGTTGCATTTAGAGGCTCTAAATTCAAGTTACCCATGCGATCGATCGCTGGCCGATTCCATGAGGAAGCGCGGGCACAGGCTACTCCTGGTACACCTGCTCTTGCTTGACTCTCCAAACTCCCTAAACCCCGTTGGAGTACACCTTCTTTTACCAAGTATTCCCGTGTTGCTACAGCACCAGTATCATCAAAGCCATAGCTAGCAAATTCACCAGGCACGGTGGGATCAAAGGTGATGTTCATTAATGGCGAACCATATACCAGGTTGCCAAAATCACTTTTATTAACGAAACTGCCTCCAGCATAGTTACGCTCATCTCCTAAAATTCGGTCAATTTCTAGGGGATGCCCGACACTTTCGTGGATTTGCAGCATCATTTGATCTGGGGCTAAAACTAAATTGGTGCGGGTGGTTGGGCATTCTTCTGCTGTCAAGAGTTCTACTGCTTGTTCGCCAATTTGCCGCACCCGATACCATAAGTTTTCTTGTTTTAATAGTTCTAGTCCGCCTTGGTAACAGTTTGCCTGCGAACCATTGTTGCTGCGTTGCTGAACAACCGCACCATCTTGGGCGGTGGCTCCATAATGAGTGCTTATAGATAGAGTTTTTTGATAGACTTCTGAGCCATTGCTGCTAACAAACCAAGACTCTCTATCAATAGTGCTAGCACTGGCTATGGTTTGCACAATTTTGTCGTCAACTTTCAGCGTTTGGCAAATCTGAACCAGTAAATCGTTGATTTCTCCCGGACTTAAAGCATCTAACGGTTCAAGGAATGGAGATTTATATTCACCAACAACTTTAGGGCGCTCACTTTCACGGAAGGGATGTATCCACCATTCACTGGCTGCTAGTGCCTGTTTATAGGCTGTTTGAGCAGCAGCTTGTAGGGAAGACAGTTCTAGAGAGTTAGTTGCTGCATAACCCAGACAGCCATTTACTAAAACTTCCAGCATGGCTCCAACAGTGAAAGATTTGCCGTTGAATTGGGGTAAGCCGTCACGGACTGAACGAGTTGTAGAAGTCTCTTTTACGGCTCTGATACCAATCCAATCAGCAGGAATGTCGAAACTAGCGATCGCTTTTTTGAGTTCAGACCACATAATTTAAGGGAATGGGGAGTGGGGAATGGAAAAGAGGCAGAGGGGCAGGGGGCGGGGGGCAGAGGGGAATATTCTTCTGCCTTGCTCCCCACTCCCCACTCCCTACTCCTTAATTCCGATGCCAGCGTGTACCATCACGGCTATCAATTAGCGTAATACCTTCTGCTTGGAGTTCATCACGAATGCGATCGCTTTCGGCAAAATTCTTGGCTTTACGTGCTTCTTGCCTTTGCTGAATTTTCGCTTCAATTTCCGCATCGCTTAAACCATCATTCTTGTCATTTTCCGCTTCTATCTCGGCTTCTAAACCCAAAACTCCAGCCAATGTGACAAGAGTTTGCCATTGACGCTTTAACTCATCAGGGGAAGTTTCGGTTTTCCCTTCATGGACAATAATATTTCCCTCACGGCGCAGTTCTTTGGCTAATTCAAACAGCACTGTTAAACCACCAGGAAAATTAAAGTCATTATTTACAACTTCTTGAAAGCGTTCAATAGTTTCAGGAAGTAGTGAGGCAGTTCCTACTCCCCACTCCCCATTCCCCACTCCCCATCCAAGTTTTTTACCGTACTGGTAGCCAAAAAGTAACCCTTCTCTAATGGTGTGCCAACCGTTGGTTGCTGCGGCGATCGCTTCGTCGGTAAAATCTATGGGTGTACTATATTGAGCAGTCAGTACGAACAAGCGCACTGCCATCGGGTCAACTCCTCGATCCAGTAATTCCCGAATAGTGATAAAGTTGCCCAAAGATTTGGACATTTTTTCACCATCTACTTTCACCATGCCGTTATGAAGCCAGTAACGCGCCAGAGGTTTTCCTGTCACGGCTTCTGATTGGGCAATTTCGTTTTCGTGATGGGGAAAAATTAAGTCAGCACCACCAGCATGAATATCTATGGTATCACCCAAGCGATCGCGCACCATTGCCGAGCATTCTATATGCCATCCCGGACGGCCTGCGCCCCAAGGTGACTCCCAAGCTGGCTCTCCCGGTCTTGCTGCTTTCCACAAAGCAAAATCAAAGGGGTCTTTCTTTTTTTGGTACTCTGGATCATCTACGTTGACGCGATCGCTTTTCCCGGCTTGCATATCTTCTAACTTGCGTCCAGAAAGCTTGCCATACTCAGCAAACTGCCGGACTGAATAATATACATCACCCTCAGCAGGGTAAGCAAAACCTTTATTTTCCAACTCATGAATTAACCGTTGAATGCCATTCATCGTGTGAGTAGCACGGGGATATTCATCAGCTTCTTTGATTCCCAATCGCGCCATATCCTCAAAATATGCTTTGATAAAGCGATCGGCTACAGCTTCCATTGAGGAATTTTCAACACGGGCACGATTGAGAATCTTGTCATCAATATCAGTAAAATTTTGAATATATCGGACTTCATAACCGATAAACTGGAGGTATCGGCGCACTACGTCCCAAACGATGCAAGCTCTAGCATGACCCAAATGGCAGTAGTCGTAAACCGTCACGCCGCAGTAATACATCTTAACCTTGCCTGGCTCGACTGTTTCAAACGGTTCTTGACGACGGGTGAGGGTATTGTAGAGTGTTAGGGTCATAACAGAGTAATGCTGAAATAAGAAGATACGTAATAATAGGGTAAAGCAGCTGGGATGGCAGTCCAGCATCCCTATGCTAGTGTTTTATGGACTCTCTGCGCTACATTACTATTTTTTGACTATTTGATAACAGCGCTATGCAATCAGCAGTTACACCCGAATCTTCGGCAATGGATACACCCAAACAAGGAATGCCAGTAACAATTATTACGGGCTTTCTAGGTAGTGGCAAGACGACTTTACTTAATCATATCCTCAACAACCAACAGGGTTTAAAAACCGCCGTTCTCGTAAATGAATTTGGCGAAATTGGCATCGACAACGAGCTAATTGTTTCCACTGGTGAGAACATGGTGGAACTCAATAATGGTTGTATTTGCTGCACTATTAATAATGATTTAGTAGATGCAGTTTACAAAGTTTTAGAACGCCAAGAAAATCTCGATTATCTAGTAGTAGAAACAACTGGATTAGCAGATCCTTTACCAGTAGCTCTAACGTTTCTGGGCACAGAATTGCGAGATTTAACTCGCTTGGATTCGATTATTACCGTGGTAGACGCGGCGAATTACAGCCTAGATTTATTTAACTCTGAGGCAGCATACAGCCAGATTGCTTATGGCGATGTCATTGTGCTAAACAAGGCTGATTTGGTTGATGAAGCCACTTTGAATGAGTTAGAAAGAAAAATTAACGAAGTTAAGGAAGGGGCAAGAATTATTCGCGCCACGCGATCGCAAGTGCCACTTCCGTTAATTCTCAGTGTTGGTCTGTTTGAGTCTGATAAATATTTTGACACAGTGGTGGATGAACACGACCATCACGACCATGATCATCATGATCATCATGACGATCATGACCACTCAACATGCGGTCACGATCATCACGATCATGACCACGATCATCACCATTCTGACCATTTAGAAAATGATGGTTTTACTTCCATCTCTTTCCAAAGTGATAAGCCTTTTTCTATTAGGAAGTTTCAGTATTTCTTAGATAACCAGCTACCCTCAAATATCTTCCGAGCGAAGGGGATTATGTGGTTTGATGAAAGTCCGAAGCGTCATATTTTCCACCTTTGTGGTAAACGCTTCACTTTGGATGATGATGAATGGCAAGGTAAATTGAAAAACCAACTTGTGTTGATTGGTCAAAATTTGGATCGTGAAGCTTTAATTACTCAACTCGAAAACTGCATTTGTCTACCTTCAACCTCTCGCGGTAAAGGGTTTGGGAAATAAAAGTTAGGAGTTAAAAATTAAAATTGTGTACTCGTTCCCAGGTTCGTCCTGGGAATTTTTTTCAGGGACTCCGGTATTTGTTATTATCGAAACAGAATTCAGTTCAATACTGCGTAGGTTTTGAAGATTTGTAGGTTGGGTTAAACGAAGTGAAACCCAACAAAGCCCTGGAAATTTTGGGTTTCGTTCCTCAACCCAACCTACTAGCGCTATATCCATCGAAATTGTTTAAAGTTAGTCCGATGGGTTAAGAACAACGATTATTTCTGATAGCCTGATTCCCAGAGGTTTCCAGTGGGGATTGCTGGAAGAAAAAGTACTATCCCCAGAAACTGCTTGATAATCATTGGCGAACTTTTCGTAAGCATTAGGAGCAGCATCTACTCGCAAGATGACTTTACCTTGATAGCGGGATAATTTGCTACTATCCAGCAAAATAGTACCACCGTAATCCCATGCTAATCCATAGAGTTTAAAGTTACCTAACTTCTTGCGTAACTCACTTAAGGGAGTTCCAACACCAATACCTTCGCGGGTTTTCCAAGCTGAACCCAGGTTACGCACATCTAGAGGTTTGGTACGAGTATTATCACTCCAAACTACTAGCAGCGATCGCCCCTGATTTAGATTTAACTGAGTAGTTGCAAAACTACCCATTCCTTCAGGGCCAGAAATGGTTTTATCAATGAGATTAGATGCACCAAATAGCTTTACTAAATCTTGCTTGGTAGTTGTGCGTCCTATCGGCCCAACTCTTTCGCCAGGAACGATTAAGGTGTCTTTTAACGGTTGCGATTTAGCAACGGTAATTGGATGATTGATTTTTTGAGGTGGTGCAAAGGCTGGGTTTGCTGAACAGTTTAGGAGTAAAGCTAACGCAGCCGTAACGATACCTTTAATAGATGGGTTCACAGTGTACCTCTGCGGGAATCCGATTTGGGAGTGTTCAATATATTCAATTATTGCTTTTCAGCTTTAACTTTTACAATTTCCCAATTACGGATTACCGATTTTTCCAAAACTTTATTTCATCGCTCTAGTTGCATTTAAAATTGCTAGCAATGCTACTCCGACATCAGCAAAAACAGCTTCCCACATTGTAGCTATACCAAAAATACCCAATCCAATAAATACACCTTTAATGAATAAAGCAAAACCAATATTTTGCCAAACAATCGTGCGGGTTTTTTTGGCGATTTGGATTGCTTCTGCTACTTTTGATGGTGCATCTGTCATGATGACAATATCAGCAGTTTCTATTGCTGCATCTGAACCCAAGCCACCCATTGCTATACCCACATCTGCTCTAGCAATCACTGGCGCATCATTAATACCATCCCCAACAAAGGCAACTTTATTATGCTTGCCGGCAGTGCTGAGTAGCTTCTCAATGGCATTGACTTTCTCTTCTGGTAATAACTCGGCTTCGTAAGCATCTATGCCTAGCTGTTGAGCAATTCGAGATGCGATCGCTTGATTATCTCCTGTCAACATTACTGTTTTTTCTACACCCATTCGCTTGAGTGCTTGAATAGCTTGTCTGGCATCTTCTTTCAATTCATCAGCAATGATAATATAACCAGCGTAGATATTATCCACTGCTAGATGAATCACTGTTCCTTCTAACTGACAATGATCATGAGCAATATTCTCTCTGTGGAGTAAGCGATCGCTTCCCGCTATCACTACCTGATTGTCAACCTTGGCTCTAATTCCATAGCCTGCAATCTCTTCATAATCTTTCACCTTAGAATCATCAATCTTTCCACCATAAGCCTTGCAGATAGATTGAGCGATGGGATGATTTGAGTGCGATTCTACTTGAGCAGCTAATTGTAGTAATTCTAGATCATCGTAGCCATTTTGTGGTACTACTTTTGCTACTTTAAATACGCCTTGAGTTAATGTTCCAGTTTTATCAAATACAACTGTATTGACTGCATTTAGAGTATCTAAAAAAGTAGAACCTTTGACTAAAATCCCACGTTTAGCCGCACCTCCCACACCTCCAAAGTAACCCAACGGAATACTGATCACAAGTCCACACGGACAGGAGATAACTAGCAAAATTAGGGCACGATAAACCCATTCTGAAGGACTTGCACCAGGAATCAATAAAGGCGGTAATATTGCAACTGCTAGAGATGTAAAAACTACTATTGGCGTATAATATCGGGCAAATTTAGTAATAAATTTTTCTGTTTCTGCTTTTTTACTTTTAGCATTTTGCACTAAGTCTAAAATCTTAGCAATGGAAGATTCATCAAAAAGTTTTGTTACTCTAATGCTGAGAACACCCATTTTATTGATCATTCCAGCCAAAACTGTCTCACCCTGTCTTACTGTTCGCGGTACAGATTCTCCAGTTAACGCAGATGTATCAACTTGCGAATTTCCATCTATAATTTCACCATCTAAGGGAATCTTTTCTCCCGGTTTGACGACGATTGTATCTCCGATATTTACTGTATTCGGGGATACTTTTTTTAACTCTCCCTCTCTTTGGATATTTGCATAATCTGGGCGGACTTCTAATAAAGCTTTAATAGAATTACGAGAACGACTAACGGCAACATCTTGGAACAATTCGCCAATTTTATAAAATAGCATGACTCCGACAGCTTCGGGCAATTTATGAATTGCGATCGCGCCAAGTGTCGCTACTGTCATTAAAAAAGTTTCATCAAATACTCTCCCTCTAAGAATATTGCGTCCAGCAGTTTTTAAAACACTCCATCCGCTTAATAAATAGGCAGGGATAAAAATGAGATATTCACCTATTGAGTAGAATGTATTATGTAATTGATTTTCAAAAATCACGCCTGGTACATATAAACTTAAAATTGCTACCAAAGGCAATATCTCATTTTTTAGATTGAATTCGCCATCGTGTTCGTGATTATGGTTATGATTTTCATCATGATTGTGGTTATGATTCTCGTGATGGTCATGTTCGCAGCTGCAACAACCTGAAGATTCTGAATGTATTTTTTGCTTCATTTTTTTGATTTAGGCTAATAAATTACTTGGTATATGAGCCTTTTTACAAATGTAATGAAAAAAAGGTTTTTTTACAAGTTAAACATTTAAGAATGAGAATCTATATCAGATTTATCGTGAAATACTCATCTTATTCTTTGGTTTAAATTAAGATTTGTAATTTTAAAAATATAGTTATATTAGTTATCGAGTTTATAGAATAATCTAAGATATAACTTTTGCTCATAGTGAGTGATTTATTAGGCTGCATAAGATTTTATAGGTTTTTAAGTCTGCACTTAAAGCCTATTTAACTTCTTAATGATCCTCTGAAAAAACTAAGTGGATATAAAACCTTCTTGGATAGCAAGTGTCAAGCTAGCTATTCATAGAGAAAACTCACTTGAAGCTTGAAAGTTAATCGAATACCCTAAGCTAGTAGACAATTTTCTCAAGGGAATTTATGAACAAAAAAATTCTTCTGAATTTGCTTTCCACTTCCTCAATTTTTGTGTCGATGATGTCTACGCTAGTGGCATTTCATCCTGCCCATGCTAGTGATAGTATTACACAGCGATTACTGCACACAGAAGACGGTCGTACCTGTATCACTAACCCACATGGTGGAAAAGATTTTGTGTGCATTCGAGATTCAGAGAGAACAAAACCGTATACCTCTACCCGTTCTGCAACTATTGTCACATCAGTGTCAGATCAGAATGTTGCCATGTTGAATTTTACTGAAGAAGAAAGTGATGCTGCAATTAAGATATTTGCCTGCGACTGTCCATTGTGCATCAATTCTTTGCGCCAGTTGCGCGGTACTGGAAACTTGGTCTACTAAGGTTGAATAGCGCTGATAGGGACTACAACTTCTGTTATACAGATGTGATTAATTACGTATAGAAAATATACGAAACCAAAAAAGCATTTTTAACTACGTACCACTACTATTAAATATAGATTCATTCTTGGGATAGTTTGTAGGGGTAATTCATGAATTGCCCCTACAATGTCTAATTTTGCTTAAGTCCTGAAAGAAAAAGACGCACAGAACTCTGTAGCTAAGAGTGTCCTGATTTATTCAACCACCTCATTCACAGGGAATCTATCAATCAACTGCATCGCCCGATAAGCATTACGCAAGAAAGAGTCTGGTAAATGGGGAACGTGAGGTATTTGTGATAATAAATCCAACGTCCGGCGGAGAATTCTCACCACATCGCCTTCATCTAAGGTCGTGTTTTCGCAGAGTTCTGTCCACTCCATTCCCAGCGCCCATTGTTCTACTATGGCAATTAACTCAAACTCTAACCATATAGGCAGCGCTACGTTATACCGCCGTTGTAGTTGGAACATTTGGCGACGAATTCCCCGCAATTTTGCTAAGGCTTCTGCCACTTCATTACTAAGCTCAAAGTTAACCTTGCTATCTGGACGGGGTGTTTCCATTACCAAACCGGCGGCGGCGGCGGCTAAATGGTGGGGATCTAAGTTGTCCAATTCGCCACTAGCGAATACCAAACCCAACCACAATTCATTCTCACCCCGAATAGCGGCAGCAATTCGCCCTAATTGTGTGGGCACTAAGTTATCTAAAGCGCCAAAGTGTTGCAGAATTAAGATTAAATTGAGAAATTCTTCCCAATGACGTTGTGAATGTTGCTCTACTTGCCCTTGTAACTGTTCGAGTTCGGCTTCTAGTTCGACATATTTGGCGCGACGCTTGAAAAGCGTGGCAGCATTGCCTGATTGATGTAGGGGATGAGCTTCTAGTTGCTCTTGGACGGCAGCAGTGCGGCTAAGTTGTTCTGCTACTTCTGGTGCCAGATGCGAAGATTCTATCGGATTAGGAATACGCACTGCGATCGCAAAGCTTTCTTCATTACCACGGCGTGATTGTCCTGGTTTCAAGGGCATCTCTGGCGGTGGTAGTAAATCTTCTGACACTTCAATGCGAGGCAATTCGGCATATAAATCGACTACATCCCCTGTGGTTGCCACATACCAGCGATTATCATGCCCCAAGCATACCAAGTAGGGAGCTTGACCAGAACCAGGCGATTTTCCCACTAACACTGCGGTTACGGGTGAAGACACTGTGATGTTTTTGCCTTTGAGACTCAACAGAGTTCCTGACACTGCAAAGTCTAACATCATCCCTAATTCTTCTTTTCTATCTTCCTGTGCTTGCTCTTGCAGGGTTTTCAATATCTGGCGTTCTACTTTCAGACGTTGCCGCAATTTTTCATAAATAGCCAGTTCATTTTCATCAACTGCGGCGATTTGCTCATGTAGTTGAGCTAATTGTTTTTCCAGTTCAGCAATCTCATCGTATTCTGGCCTTAAATGCAAGGTAGCCATGTACTGCCCAAAACTGCGCTCTATCAGTTCCCTAGTTTGCTCTAGGGTGTGGGTTTGCAGCAAGTTGAGTACCATGCCATAACTAGGCGTAAACTGGCTTACGAGGGGGTCTGGCTTGGATGTCCCCAAATATGCCGCTTCTTTGGCTCCTTCAAAGGGAGTTTGGACTGTCACCACATGACCTTGTTTATCCATCCCCCGGCGGCCTGCCCGTCCTGCCATTTGCAAGAATTCGGAAGCATTTAATAGGCGGTGTCCGGTGTCAGTCCGCTTGGAAAGGGTAGAAATTACCGTTGTTCGGGCGGGCATATTAATTCCCGCGGCCAGCGTCTCAGTGGCGAATACTACTTTAATCAGCCCTTGCTGAAATAGTTCTTCTACCAGTGCTTTCCATGCAGGCAGAATCCCGGCGTGGTGGGCAGCAATTCCCCGATAAAGGGGTGCAATTTGTCCAGAACGCCCAGCTTCGGGATTGCGGGCTAAAAAGTCATCAATTTGTTGCCGCAAAATCTGGGACTCTTCATTATTTACCAGCCATAAATCACCCACTTCCGCCACCGCTTTATCACATCCCCGGCGGCTGAAAATGAAGTAAATGGCTGGTAGCATATCCCGTTGCTCTAACTGGCTCAGAGTATAAATTATGCCAGGAGCTTCCGGTCTACCATTTCTTCCCCTGTCCCTTTCTCCTCCTCTGCCCTTCTTCTTCTGAAGAAGGCGGGGATTAATTTTGGTTTTGCTATCATTCAGCAAGGGAAATAACCCTTTGGGATTGCAAAAGTGAAATTCTAAGGGGACTGGGCGAAAATCGGAGTAAATCAGGTCTGTTGGGCCATGAACGCGATTTAGCCAATCGGTGAGTTGATCGCTGTTGGCAACCGTTGCTGAAAGGGCTGCTAGTTGCACTTCACGCGGACAATAGATGATGGATTCTTCCCAAACTGTACCGCGCTGGCGATCGTTCATGTAGTGGCACTCATCAAGTATCACCGCTTCCACGTCTACCAATGAGATGCCGACTTGCCCGATAGGTGTACCATAGAGCATATTTCGGAAAATTTCTGTGGTCATCACCAAAATCGGTGCATCCCTGTGAATGGAGGCATCTCCAGTTAACAGTCCGACCTGATCAAACCCAAATTTTTCTCGAAAGTCACGTAATTTTTGATTCGAAAGGGCCTTTAGGGGAGTAGTATAAAATACACGTTTTCCTCGCGCTAGGGCGCGATAAATGGCGTATTCCCCGACTAATGTTTTGCCCGAACCTGTGGGCGCACAAACGACTACAGAGCGTCCGGCGTTTAGGGACGCGATCGCATCTTTTTGAAACTGATCCAGATCAAAGGGAAATATAGCCCCTAAGTCAAGTTCTGGAGACGGCGCAGGATAATTCACTCAATCACATTTGCAACCAGATTGTTTACTATACTAACGAGTCTTTTGTCAACTTCGTTAATAGTCATTAGTCATTAGTCATTAGTTTTTCACAAATGACCAATGACTAATGACTCTTTATTATTTTCCCAGTTCTTGCGATCGCTCTGTGGCAGCTTTGACTGCTTCAATTAAAGCTGAACGAAATCCTGCCTGTTCTAGTTTGGCAATTCCGGCAATAGTTGTACCACCGGGACTGGTAACGCGATCTTTAAGTTCTGCTGGGTGCATTTTGGTTTCCTGCAACAGTTTTGCTGTTCCTAGTACGGTTTGCAATGCTAATTGATTGGCGATTGCTCTAGGTAAACCTGCGGATACTCCGCCATCAGCAAGTGCTTCTACTAGCAGTGCCACGTAAGCGGGGCCGCTACCAGATAGTCCTGTGACTGCATCCATCAACCCTTCTGACACTTCCACCACTTCGCCTACAGCCGAAAAAACTTGCTGTGCTATTTGGTGATGCTTGGTGTTAGTATATGCACCTAAACAAATGGCGGTAATTCCTGCTCCCACAGTGGCTGGGGTGTTGGGCATTGCTCTAATAACTGGCAATTGCACAAATGCAGCTTCTAGCTGACTTAAAGGCACACCCGCTAAGATGGAAATAATTAGGGGTGAGTTTTCCCTATTAATAATATCAATATCTGCTAATTCTTGAGCGATCGCACTAAACACCTGCGGTTTTACTGCCAAAAAGACAACTTCTTTTGTTTGCGTGAAAACCTCACTATTATCCGTCGTCACAGCAACATCGTATTGCTGTTTCAAAAAATCTAGGCGTGAAGGTAGCGGTTCGCTAACTATGACTTCTGATGATTGATAAATTCCACGCACGATAAGGCGGGATAAGAGCGCTTCTCCCATTACCCCACCACCAATTAAGCCAAATTTTATAGTCATTGATCATTAGTCATTAGTCACTCGTCGTTTGTCATTAGTCATTTGTCGCTATTATCAAGACTCAGGACAAATGACAAAGGACAAAGGACTAACAACTAATTTAACTTTATTGTGCCATCCGGTTAGTTTCGTTGCCCCAGGTTTGATTAGGAGTACCTGTAGGACGAGAAGGACGTACTGGTGGTTGTGGTACTTCATGAAGAACGCCACCTTGGGTGCTAACTTGGACACAACTTGGTGTAAACAAGAAGATGCTTTCACCGATGCGCTCTTGATGTCCATCTAGTGCGTAAGTACCACCTGCAACAAAATCTACTGCTCGTTGAGCTTGATCTGGATCCATGATTGTCAGATTTAATACCACTGACTTCCGTTCTCGCAACGCTTGAATTGCCTGGGGCATTTCTTCAAAGGTGCGTGGTTCGAGGACTAAAACTTCCGAAATTCCGTTAATTGCTCCTGGCATACCAATCACATTCCCCATTGGCTTTGAACCTGCTGCGATATCATCTCCCATTGTAGGCACTGGTTCCCGCCAGCGTCGATTTTGAGCGGCTGCGCTCTCTTGTGCAGCTGGGGGTTGGGGATTTTCTTGCTGATACAGATTTTGGTAATTATTATCTGTTTCTGGCTCTTCTTCGTAATATTCGTATTCCACTTGCTCATTTAGACCCACAAAGTCTCTGAGTTTGGAAAAGATGTTGTTCATTGTCTGTGTACTCTCCTGGTGCGAATAGCCTGTATTGACTTGGCTTAGGATTTATTTAGATAGGAGCAATCGCTACATCGGTGGATACTTCAGCAAGTATATTGCTATTTGTAGCCCATACTACGAGTTTTGGCGATGAACTGACACTTATTGGAAAGGTCTGTGCATCGCCTAAACATAATAATGAGTCAAAATTATATCCTAAGGTTTGTCCAAAGGAAAGCTCTTTTTATCCCATTTCACCTTGGCGATTGCTCTTGTCAATACTATATCCTTTGTTTCTAATTGCACCAGTTTGTTACAAAATTCTTGTCATCAAATTCTGATCTTTATTGATACTGACCCAGAAAGCTGATGATCAAAGGCTAAGAGCGATCGCCAAACAATATTGTTCCTAACCGTACCATTGTTGCACCTGCTTGCACTGCTAGTTCGTAGTCGCCTGACATACCCATAGATAATTGCTGCATTTGAATGTGTGGCCAGTTTTGCTCCTGGATTTTCTTTGCTAGCTCACGATTGAGATTAAACACATTCAAAATTTCCGAATCATTTAATCCTGAAGGCGGAATTGTCATCAAACCTTGAATTTGTAAATTTTTGTATTGATCGAGTGTGGGTAAATCAGCCAAAAGTTCTGGCACACTCCAACCAGACTTGTTGGCATCGGGGAGAATTTTCACTTGCAGGCAAACTTGGGGATTCACTCCTAGCTGTTGCGCCAATTGATCTAAGCGCTGTGCCAGCTTCAAGTTATCCACGGAGTGAATCCAAGGGAAGTGTTCGATGGCTTTTTTGGCTTTATTGCTTTGCAAATGTCCAATAAAGTGCCAGGTAATATCCGGTAAGTCTTGCAACTCGGCTTGTTTGCTGGCGGCTTCTTGGATACGACTCTCTGCAAAATCACGAATTCCTGCGGAGTATGCAGACCGAATGGCCTGGGCTGGAACTTGTTTGCTAACAGCAATTAATTTAACTGAAGTTGGCAGAGAGGAGCGAATGGAAACAATACGTTCAGAAATCGAACTGCTCATTGGAAGGTTCGCTGGAAAACACTCTGAAGCTGATCGTACTCCTGAGAATGTCCACTGCGCCGCAGAGTACGCAAGCGATTTTCTAACATCATTCTCGCCTCAGTCCGTCCTATGGGCTGGAATTTAACACCTTTAACGTCATTTGCGACCAAAAAAAACAGGCGCTGGGCATAAAGTGTAGTGAACAAATCCTGGTTCTCATCAACCATACAGATTTTGTAAAGTAAACCCCAAGTTGGATGGTTTATGTAAGTTTCTGCGTTTTCTGGATTCATTTAAGAGTCAAGGTGTAGTCAAGGTGGGAATGGAGTATGTATATCTTTTCGCAGTGAATTCCAAACATTCAGACGATAATACCAACATTCGTCAGAATATTTGCTTAAAATGCAAAACTGCGGTTACGAAGACCTTGATCTAGTTTCTAATTGGCAGATGAAGCTAGTGGTAGTGAAGCGAAATGGTACAACAGAGGCCGCAAAGCGTAGATTGACAGAGTAGAAGCTGGTTGATAGATATCACCATCTGCTTTGGTGATTTCAATTTACCAATTTGTAGAGACAAGGTACAATAACAGTCCTGCTCCTCTTGTTAAAAGTTTGGCGTGGCAAGGGAAAACACCCTTTGAAGTTCCCAACGGCAACAGCAAACTTTTCAACTTCTTTCCATACTGCCACAACTACGGCTAAATGGCACAAAATTGGGGATTGGGGATTGGAGATTGGGGATTGGGAATTGGGGACAAGGGGAAAGACTTATTTCAAGTTCTCACCTCTTGTCGCCTTGCCCCCTGCCCCCTGCCCCCTGCCCCATTCCTATTGATTATTCAGCATTTTCAAGGCTGCCAATTGTGCTTGGGCTTTGTGCAGAGATTCATACCATTCTTTCTCAGGATCGCTGTCTGCGACAATTCCTGCGCCAATTTGTCCCCAGACGGTGTTGAGTGCTGAGTACCCAGGAAGGGTTTCTTCTCCTGCTTCACCAGACGCGGGAGCTAGTAACAGGGTGCGGATTAAGATATTTAAATCTAAATGACCACGCCAATCTAAATAGCCACAGGAACCGTAGAACAAGCTGCGCCGCACGGGTTCTAATTCTTCAATAATTTCCATACAACGGACTTTCGGACAGCCTGTAATTGTACCACCAGGGAACGTGGCATGAATCAAATCAATGGCTGTATGTTCGCCTTTTAAAGTACCTCTGATGTTGCTGACAAGATGCATCACATGGCTATATCGCTCAATTGTCAGCAATTCGTCAACAGTAACCGTTCCCCATTCACAAACTCGCCCTAAATCATTACGTTCCAAATCCACGAGCATGATGTGTTCTGCACGTTCTTTGGTGTTGCTGAGTAAATCTTGTGCCAGTTGTATATCTTGTTCTAGTGTGACACCACGCGATCGCGTCCCAGCGATTGGTCTAGTTTCGGCTTGCCGATTTTGCAACATTACCAATCGTTCTGGCGAACAACTCATTACTTCTCCCCAGGGTGTCTGCCAATAGCTGGCAAAAGGAGAAGGATTAATTTTTTGCAGGGCTTGGTAAATTTCCCAGCCAGAAGCCGATGTAGACGCTTGAAATCGTAATGAAAGATTTGCCTGAAAGATGTCTCCAGCTTGAATATATTTTTTCGCCTGGTTTACGGCTGTTTCATAATCTGCTTGCGATGTCAAAAAGATAGGGGATGAAGAGGACACGGGGACATGGGGACAGGGAGAGACGGAGAATTCTTTTTTTGCTAACTTCTCTTCTAATTCATCGAGTCCATTTCTATGACTGGCGGCTAGCCAAAGAATTTGTTGCGCGTGATCCAAAACGGCAAAACAATCTGGCTCATACCAAAAAGCTATAGGAAATGGTAGGGGATCAATTTTATGACGGGGTAACTGTTCAATTTCCCATGCCACATCGTAGCCTAGCCAACCTAACCAACCGCCGGTGAAAGGGAGATGGGGAGGTGGAGAAGCAGGGGAAGCAGGGGAAGCAGGGGGAGCAGGGGGAGATGGGGGAGAAAATACTACCTCATCCCCCTCATCTTGCCCTACCTCTTGCTGCAACAATTTTTCTAAGAAGGGAAAAACCTCTCCTACTTCTGGTGTCCACATCTGGGGAATGCCATTGACTAGACGAGGAGCGCCTGCACAGATAGAATATCGGCTCAGTTGGGGATGATCGATTGGCGTTGGGTACGGACTTTCTAGTAGAGTTGCAATTCCCGATGGGTTGGTGGGGCGAAAAAGAGCAGCAAAAATTTCAGAACCTGTGCGCTTTTCTAAGGGTAGCGATCGCCAATACCAAGGCTTGATCATACTGTTTCTAAGCGTTGCAAAATTAGACCTGAGTTCCTATAGCTATGCGTATTCCCCAGAATACAATTAAAGTGGCAATAGCAAGCCAGTCACGCCCTCTGAATCGTAAGTCGTGCCACTGTACTCTATGCTCATTGGGGCTGGTAAAACCCCGAACCATCATTGCATTCGCCATTTGATCGGCTCGTAAGAGCAGATTTTCTAAAAGTCTTTCTGCGACTGTCATCCAAACTTTAAACCCTCCTTTCAATCCCAGCTTTTTCCAATTAATTGCTCTGGTCATCACAGAGCGAAATAAGTTTTGCACTTCTTCTAAAACTAGAGGAATAAAGCGCAAGGACAAGGTTAAGGTTAAAGCAATTTCTGTAACAGGCAACTTGAAGCGTCGCAGGGGTTGCATGAGGCTTTCTATGCCAGATGTGATTTCTTCTGGTGCTGTTGTCAGCAGATACAGGTTGGTGCTGTAAATCACGGTAAATATCAGTGTACTCAGTCGTACTGCTAAATCTAAGGAACGGCGAGTTACTTTGACTGGGCCTTTGTGAAATAGCACATAGCTGTATCTTTTGCGATCGCTTTCCTGCTCTGGAACAATATTATTGGATAATGCTGGTTGGGTTAATATTTGTTCATTGGCTGGCAATCGTGGCTGATAATTTACACCCATTGAATCAGGGCTGATGGCTCCGATCGCTAAAATAAAAAACGATAGCGTTAACAGCCAACCCATTTGCTGCTGCCATACTCGTCGGGGAATTCTAGCAATCAAGGTGAGAGCAATCAATACTACCACCAGCAGCACCCGCCAAAAGCTGTTGGCCAAAATATAGCTTGTTAAAAAGCTCATCAACCAGGCAAACTTGACTCGCGGATCGATTTTATGCAGCCAAGTTTGGGGTTGTTCTAAATAAAGTCCAAGTGGCAGCGATCGCAGTAAATCCATTTGAAAGTTAGAAGTTAGGAGTTAGGAGTTTTGGGAGCATCTCACTTTTGTAAAAACACGTTTGCCCTAGCGAATGGAATT
>NZ_JAYGHE010000015.1:60881-75549 GCF_034931145.1 Nostoc sp. UHCC 0252
GGCTATACAGACAAAACCCACCTCCGTGGGTTTCAATTCCTTTGAGTCCGCGTAGGCGGACTTTGTTTGTGTAGCCGCGATTTCTAATCGCCTGGTATATTTGCAAAGGTGAGATGCTCCCGGAGTTTTGACTTCTGGGTTAACCTATTATGTTGACATAGGCTTAAAAATAGCAATTTTGACTTTAACTCATAACTCCTGTACAGACGCGATTCATCGCGTTTCCTAACTTATTTTGACGCGAGTTGCTCTATTGACGTTACCAATCTCGGCATCACGGACTTTTTTGCTGCGCCATAGTAAAATAATGGGCGTGCCTTTAAACCCTAGCTGTTGCCGGAATTGACGTTCAATGTAGCGGCGGTAGTTGTCGTTGAAGCGTTTGGAATCATTGACAAATAGTGCGATCGTTGGTGGTTGGCTACTTACTTGTGTACCATAGTAAATTTTGCCCTGACGACCACCACGAGATGCTGGTGGTGAATGCCAACTAACAGCGTCTGTTAAGACTTCGTTGATCACGGATGTGCTAACACGGCGTTTGTGTGATTCAGCCGCCGTTTTCACCAATTCGAGAATTTTTTCTACCCGTTGCCCTGACAAGGCACTCACAAAAATTGTTTCTGCCCATTCGGTAAAATGTAACCGTGATTGCAGAGTTTTTTCGTAGTCGTAGATTGTATAAGAGTCTTTTTCGACAGCATCCCATTTATTAACGACGATGATGCAAGCTCGACCTTCTTCGATAATCCGCCCAGCTAATTTTTGGTCTTGCTCAGTGACTCCATCTACAGCATCTATTACTAATAAAACCACGTCAGCACGACGAATCGCTTTGAAAGCGCGGTTAATACTAAAGAATTCTGTGCCGTATTCTATATGTTTCTTTTTGCGAATCCCGGCGGTGTCAATCAAGCGGTAGGTTTGTCCGTCTCGTTCAATAACGGTATCAATAGCGTCGCGGGTTGTGCCGGAAATTGGGCTGACAATTGCTCTCTCTTCCCCGACAAAAGAATTGAGTAAGCTCGATTTGCCCACATTTGGGCGGCCGACAATTGCCACTTTGATTTCATTAGTTTCGGGAATGTCTTCAATAGCAGGGATGTGATTAACTAACTCGTCGAGTAAGTCTCCTGTACCACTGCCATGAATTGCGGAGATGGGGTAAGGTTCGCCCAATCCCAATTCCCAAAATTCGGCGGCTTGCATTAAGCCTTGGTCTGGAGATTCACATTTATTTACAGTTAGTAGCACAGGTACGCGTTGTTGGCGCATCCATTCGGCGATTTCTTGATCTGCCGATGTGGGGCCTGTTTGACCATCTACGACAAAGATAGCGGCACAAGCTTCTGCTAAGGCCGTCATTGCCTGCTGGCGAATTAGTGGTAAAAATTCGGTATCATCATTAAAGACTAAACCACCAGTGTCTACGACTAAAAATTCGCGGCCATTCCAGAAAGCTGGCATGTAAGTGCGATCGCGTGTCACTCCCGGTTCATCATGGACAATCGCCGTTTGTTCCCCGGCGAGTCGATTAACCAGGGTGGATTTGCCCACATTTGGGCGTCCGATAATTGCAACAATTGGCAGTGCCATAAAACCAGGGTAAGTGAGAGGTGTAGTATATCATGTACTTACATTTTACTCACTTTAAGTTTTAATTTAGTTTTCCCATAATCTGAAGCGATGCCAAAAAAACCTCTCCCTGGTTTTACGACGTAAAACCGTCCCTCTCCGAGCCGCCGGAGAGGGAAAAGCTTGAACTTGAGTTCAAGACAGAGCGAGGTTTATCTAATTCACGTTAGTTGAAAAAATAAAAAGGTAGGAAACCCTACCTTTTACCCAAAAAAAGCATTTTGTAACCAAATACCAAATTCAATATCACACAAGCTTTTGACGAATCTATTGCAAAACTATGACAACGGTATGACGGTTAATTTGCAATCGACTTCGCTATTGATCCGAGTTGCAACCCAGGCGGATAGCTACCTTCTTCTTTTACCCGCTTAATTTCAGTGTCTGTGAGCCGCAAATTTAACTTTTGTGCTAATGCTCGCACAATATCACCCCGATCAATTAAACCAGCTACAGCCCCAGCAGGAGAAAGTACGGTAATTCGAGGTAACTGCTCATTTTCTAGCTTATTAATTACCTCGGCTATGGTTGTTGTTTCCGCAACAGTGGGTATTTCTGTTAGGGGATGCACAATACTGTGTAAGGTTTGGGTTTCCCATTCACTCCTTTGGGTTAGACGAAAATCGTCAATGGAAACTAGACCCCGGTAACGTCCATCAGATGCAGCAAAATAAACCTGTGAGGGCGCGGTTTCCAGCAAGTATAAATCAGCAAAGGAGCGCAATGTCTGGTCAGCATCAATTACCCGAAAGTCACGAGTCATCGCATCGGAGGCCACGACTTTGAGTAGGCTTTCTTGCAATGTGGTCACGTTGTCATAACTGCTGGCGTTGCGGACAGCAAACCAACCCAACATCGCAATCCACAAACCAAGTACTAATTCTCTTGTCAAGAAATCTACAACAAATCCTAAAGCGATCGCACTATAACCCAAAATTTGCCCAGCCCTTGCAGCCCAGTGTACAGCTTGGAAACGATCACCTGTTACCTGCCATAGTGCTGCTTTTAACACTTGTCCTCCGTCTAGAGGCAAGCCGGGAATCATGTTAAATAGAGCCACCACCAAGTTAATTCTCGCCAAATCTCCAACCATGACACTGAGAGGATTAGTATCAGGGATTACGAGAACTCCTAGACTGAGCAGGAAAAATAGTATGATACTTACCAATGGCCCAGCGATCGCTACTTGAAACGCTTTGAAAGGAGTTTTAGATTCTTCTTCAATCGCCGCAATCCCACCAAATAGAAATAGCGTAATTGAATTAACTTTAATACCTTGCGATCGGGCTACCAAACTGTGACCCAATTCATGTAACAGCACCGAACCAAATAGCAGCAGTGCCATAACTATTCCAGCACTCCAAGCTATAACAGTCCCCCATTCTTGATAACCTACCCCGAAGTTGAGGGTTGCCAACCCTAAAATCACAAACCATAACGGGTCTAAAAACAGGGGAATTCCAAATAAAGACCCAATTTTCCAATTTGTTTGCATTACATTGTCCTAAAACTAGATATCGCCAGTAGTTTCTATACTGCAATATTTGCGTATATACTTATACGTATATTTCTGAGCATCAATTCGGTAGTGCCGAGTTCCGAAATGCTCTTATTTCTAGAATAGACAATTAATGCCTGTGAGCAAAACTCTGAAATTGGGAATTGGGAAATGGAAATTGTTTATTTCCTGTTCTACTGTTTTACTGCCCTTCTTGAGGGTGGGAAATGGAAAAAACCAAATTAACTAATTTTATGTTTATCGCGGCGTTATAGGTAACGCCGCGATAAATACAAAGTTATAGACGACCGATGTTAGTCAGCCCTAAAACGATGCCAACGCCGATAATATGACCAAAAGCCATCGCTGCAACGAATGTTGGAATACTAATTGGCAGGATGGGGAACTTGGGGCCAACTAGGGGTTTTTCGATCCTAGTACTTAGTAAAACCATTATTAAGCTACTGATGCTAATAATGATCCCTACTGTAGGATTCCACGCAGGTGTTGGGGGAACAGTTGCCTGGGCTGCTAGTAAAATAGATGAAATCAATCTTTTGTCTCCTAAAATGTAGACCTACAAAATTATAAAATTACCAAGGCACAAAAGTTTTTCAGATAATTTAGAATTTGTTGATATTATTTTAAATTTGTTAAATTTTTATGCGTGTTAAGATTTGCGGCATTACTCAACCACAGCAGTCTATAGCGATCGCCTCCCTGGGCGCAACAGCACTAGGATTTATTTGTGTACCAAACTCACCTCGCTACGTGACTACATCCCAAATTCGGGCAGCAGTGGCAGAACTTCCGGCAAATATTGACACAATCGGGGTTTTTGCCAACGCGAGTATTTCTGAAATCAGTCAGATAGTTGTTGATTCTGGGTTAACTGGTGTCCAGCTACACGGGGATGAATCACCTGATTTTTGCTACCAATTACGTCAAGAATTATCCAATATCGAAATTCTTAAAGCGCTTAGAATTCGCAGTCTTGAGCATCTAGACACGACAAGTAACTACATAAAATACGTAGACACTTTACTACTTGATGCCTACCATCCCGAACAACTTGGTGGTACAGGCAAAACTTTAGACTGGAAAATGTTAGAGAAATTTAACCCCGATTGCCCTTGGTTTTTAGCTGGGGGATTAACAGCAGATAATATTGTTGAAGCTTTAAATCAGGTTAATCCCAGTGGCGTTGATTTATCTAGTGGTGTGGAACGCGCACCTGGGGATAAGGATTTAGATAAAGTAGCACTGCTATTTCACAGTCTGAAGAACATTGAGTTACTTAGAGGTTAGGAGTCATCAGTTATGAATTAACTCCTAACTCAGCACTCAGCACTCAGCACTCAGCACTCAAAAGAACGCTGGTTGATGGCGAATCAAGTTAAAAAATTCTTCGCGGGTTTTGTGTTCATCTTGGAACGCACCAACCATTGCGCTAGTGACAGTCCAAGAGCCTGGTTTTTGAACACCTCGCATCACCATACACATGTGGCTAGCTTCCATGACAACAGCGACACCTTGAGGTTCGAGAATAGTCTGAATTGCTTCGGCAATTTGGCGGGTTAACCTCTCCTGCACTTGCAAGCGCCGGGAATACATCTCAACAATGCGGGCTAACTTACTCAGTCCGACAACTTTTTGGTTGGGGATGTAAGCAACGTGCGCTCTACCCATAAATGGCAGCATGTGGTGTTCGCACAAACTAAAGAAATTAATATCTCTAACTAGTACCATCTCGCTGTGTCCTTCATCAAAGATGGCATCGTTAACGAGTTCTTCAAGGGATTGGTTGTAGCCACTAGTAAGAAACCGCATGGCCTCGGCCACTCGCTTGGGTGTTTTGAGAAGTCCTTCACGTTCAGGATCTTCGCCAACGCCCAATATTATTGCCCGCACCGCGTCCTTCATTTCCTCCATCTGTTCCTCTTTTGGTGGAAACACATCTGCTGGCCGCCCATTATGAGTATTGCGATCGGGTCTGGGAGTTATAGCTTCTGCCAAATCGGGAATCAGAGGCGATTGAGAAGAATTGGAACCGTTGGAACTAGCAATAGTCATGATTCAGTCTTGGTTGTGGTTTTGTCATTAGTCATTAGTTATTAGTCATTTGCAAAAGACAAAGGACTAATTTAGAGTGCGCCGGCGCTGGGCATGAGGGTCAATTCGTCAATAACTGCCTGTTGTGGTAACAGAACTGTGTAGAGAATTGACTGAGCAACAATTTCTGGGGTTAACATTTTGGAACGGTCTAAGTTGACATGGACTGTCTCTGTGTCCCAAAGTTCGGTATTGACTGCGCCAGGACAAATAGCTGTGACACGAATGCCGTGGGCGCGTTCTTCTTGTGCCAGAGTCTGAGAGAGGGCTATCAAACCAGCTTTGCTGACGCTGTATGCTCCCCAACCGGGAAAGGGTTGCTTGGCGGCTATTGAGGTGACATTAATAATTGTGCCTGTGCCGCGATCGCGCATTGAAGGTAAAATCCCCACAATGCACTGAAACACGCTGGTAAGATTCAAGTCAATTACCTGTTGCCAGCCTTCTAGGGGAGTTTCGCTCAAATTGGCTGTATAAGCTATACCTGCACTATTTACCAGAATGTCTATATCACCAAAGTCAAGGGCGATCGCTTGGATCTTCTCTTTTACTTCAGAGATCCTCGCTAAATCTACAGCGTAAGCTTTCGCTTGCACCCCAGTATGCTGTACAGCTTCTCTTACCGCTTCTAATTTATCCAAAGAACGGCTGACTAAGGCGACATCTATTCCAGCTTTGGCAAAGGCTAAAGCCGTTGCTTTCCCAATTCCACTACTGGCCCCAGTAATCAGGGCGCGTCTTTTTTGCTCAACACTCATGCTGTCTCCCAATTTTTTGGCAGTTCCCAAAGCCTATTACCATGCAATTATTCACACTTTTTGGTTTGGATATATTAAAGGAGTCTAAAAATCTGATGATTTCCATTAGGCAAATGCTATGATGGACTGCGATAGCGCACATTGTGGGTTTTAGCAATAGAGACAACAAATTACCGCCTGAAAAACCACGCTATACACTCAAATTAAATTACTTAATAATACGAAAACCACTCAATCAAGTTGAGTAGATTTACCAAACATGCAAATGCCTATGGCTAGATTGTTAAAAATCTTTAAGCACATAGGCAATTATAGCATTGCTGCTTGGCTAATCCATCATTATGCAATGGTTTTAGTGGGCAACTTCTGTAAAAACACCAATTTTGCGGAATTTTTCATAACGCAGTTGACGGCGTTCTGGAGCGGTTAAACGATTGAGTTCGTCTAAATTTTCTAGCAGCACTTGTTTGAGAGTAGTAGCGGCTTGTAAAGGGTCAGAATGAGCGCCACCAGTGGGTTCAGGGAGTATTTGGTCGATAATTCCCAACTTTTTCAGGTCGTGGGAAATAATTTTCAGAGCAACGGCGGCTTGGGGAGCTTTACCAGCATCTTTCCACAAAATGGCGGCGCAGGCTTCAGGGGTGGCGACAGTATAAACGGAGTGTTCAAACATGAGTAGGCGATCGCCTACACCAATACCGAGTGCGCCACCAGAGCCACCTTCACCGATGACTGTGCAGATAATTGGCACATCTAAGCAGAACATTTCTCGCAAGTTGTAAGCGATCGCTTCTCCTTGACCTTGGTGTTCTGCTTCTACCCCAGACCAAGCTCCTGGTGTGTCAATAAAAGTTAGTATTGGCATACTAAACTTGTTGGCGTGTTCCATCAATCGCATCGCTTTGCGGTAGCCGCCAGGGTAGGGCATTCCAAAGTTACGAGCAATATTGTCTTTGGTATCCCGGCCTTTTTGATGACCTAACATCACCACAGGTTGCCCACTCAGACGACCAACACCACCAACTAAAGCCGGATCATCACCACCACAGCGATCGCCATGCAATTCCATCCATTCATCACTAATAGCCTGAATGTAATCGAGAGTACTGGGGCGACGTGGATGACGAGCGACTTGCAATCGCTGTGACGGTGATAGACTAGTGAAAATTTCCTCACGCAGTTGCATGGCACGTGCTTCTAGTTGACGAATTTGACCAGAAACATCGACACCGTTTTCTTCTGCAAGTTGCCGAATTTGATCGATTCGAGTTGCAAGTTCTGCTAAAGGCTTTTCAAAATCTAACAGTAGCGGTTTACGCTCGGTAGTTGACATCGTAGGGGTTATAAGTTACGAGTTATAAGTTATCTCTATCTTTTGTCCTTTGTCCTTTGTCCTTTGCAAATAACAAATGACTAATGACCAAGGACAAATGACTAATGACTAAACCAGCAGTGGTCTAAATCCATGTTTTACTGATACCCGGCCAATCTGCTCCATTTTATCTACGGTAATCTGATTCCGTCCCCACGAAAAGTTCGTGTATAACTTCTCGAATTCCAGCAGCATTGATTCGGCAAAACAAGCAAACAATTGGCGGGCTGGCACGTCCATATTGACTATTTTCATAATTTTCCAGTCAATATCTAGGGAATGTTCTACAATCCCACCATTTAACACGTGTACACCAGGATACTGAATTTTCGTTGCTAAGTTTTTAGGATAGCCACCATCAATCAACAAACAGGGTTGTTTCAAAGTGGTGGGGTCAATTTCCACGCCTCTGGGCATACTAGCAACCCAAACTACAACGTCAGCTAATGGCAGTGCTTCTGTTAAACCCATGATTTTCCCCCGCCCTAGTTCGCCTTGCAACTCTTTGAGACGTTCTTGATCGCGGGCGATTAACAGAAGTTCTTGGACATCTGTTCTCGCATCTAGCCAGCGTGTAACGGCACTACCAATATCCCCAGTTGCTCCACATACCGCAACAGTCGCTTCTGATAGATTAATCCCCAGTTGTTTTGAAGCTTCTTCCACCTGCTTACAAATAATGTAGGCAGTATGAGTGTTTCCTGTGGTGAAGCGTTCAAACTCTAGTTTGATATTGCGGACTTGGCTAAACTGCTCTAACTTAAAGTTTTCAAAAATAATCGAAGAAAAGCCGCCTAAAGCTGTGATGTTAATGCCGTGCTTCTGTGCATGGGCCATAGCGTTGAGGATTTTTCGCGTTGCGGCTTTGATGCGGCGACTAGCTAGCATTTCCGGCAAGAAGCAAGATTCTACATACCGTCCTTCAATTTGTTGTCCAGTTACACTGGTGACAATAATGCTATCGACAATTTGCGGCGGGGCGCTGCACCAAAAGTCTAGCCCTTGATCGGCATATTCTGGGTATCCCAATTCTTGAGCTACCGATTGAGCGTGTTCTAAACTAGTCAGATGTCCAATTAGACCAAACATGTAGTGATTATTAGGCTTATGCTGTCTTGAGGAGGAAATTTAGGAGAGTTAGGAATTGTGGGTTAGGAGTTCTGAGTTCTGAATTTGAACTACTCAGCACTCAGCACTCGTTACTCAGGACTTTTTTAAGCACCTATGAGTCCGTAGGCTGATAAGCGCATGATATCGCGGGTAGTGAAACCGATATTACTCAGTGCTTCGCCGTACTGAATCATAAAGTCTTCTACCAAAGCATCTTTTTCCATTGCCATTGTGTGGGCATCACCTTCTACTTGGTTGAGCATTTTCCAGACGATGGGTAGGTTCTGGCGATTTGCAAGTTCAAGTTCAGCTTTGGATTCTGTAAAGTGTTCTTTCAACCAAACTTCTCCAAAGTTGAGATGGCTGTATTCGTCTTTAACTACTCCTTCGGTAATTTTGCGGGCAAAATCGTCGGCGACAGGAATGTAAATGTTGTATGCTGCGATCGCAAAACATTCAATAATTAAAGACTGAATCAACAGGCATGTAACCACATTTCCTTCTGCTGCGGCTGTTTGGAAATTTTGGTGGAGGCCAGAGAAAAACTCTTTGGCAAATTGCAAATCTGGGGTTACAGCTAAATTGCGCCCACAAGCCTCGAATCCTTTCTTATGACGGCTTTCCATCTTAGATAGGCGAATCAATTCATCATGAGAGTCTGGCAGCAGTCCGGCGAGAGTAATGTAATTTTCATGGGCTTCTTGTTCCCCTTCAATCACGATCGCATTAATCCGGCTATAAGCATCTTTGTATGTTTCGCTCTTGAAATCTAATTCTTTAGATTGGTCTGTAAGTTGCTGCATGGTATGTTTACTCCTGTAAACCTGATTATTTGACACCAGGATTTAATTTACCCTATGAATTGAGGGTAACAATCTCTGTGGTTTAATTTAACTTAACAAGTAACTATGTCTTATAGATTAACTTTTGCTGGGGTCGATGCTCTACTACTAGCGAAACAGATGCAAAATAGTTATGTCTGAATCAAAGTGGAATCTCAAATCTGGTAATTTTTTGAGCCTAGTAGTCTTACTGCTGGGAGCATTTATCGTTCTACTACCTCTATTTGTAGTCTTTTTCACCTCCTTTGAACCGACGGGAGCAACCCCAGAAAATTTGTCTAAAAATAACTGGTCTTTAGCTAATTATCGCCTTGCATGGCAACAGGGAAAATTTTTACTGGCGTTTGCTAATTCTACCTTGGTAGCGATCGCTGTGACGGCGTTTCAGATTGTTACTTCTGCTTTGGCTGGTTATGCCTTAGCACGATTGAAGTTTCGGGGTCGCCAAGCCCTGCTGTTGGTTGTTTTAGCAACTTTGGTGATTCCCTTTCAGTTATTGGTGATTCCCATCTTTTTGGTTTTGAAGTGGGGACACATGATAAACACATACTGGGCGCTTATTTTACCCACTGCCGTCAACGGGTTTGGAATTTTCTTACTACGTCAATATTTCCAGACAATTCCCGTGGAGTTAGAGGAAGCCGCAGCCATAGATGGGGCAAACAGACTGCAAATTTTATGGCGGATAATGTTACCTTTAGCCCGTCCGGCCTTAGTGACGCTGTTTTTGTTCACCTTCATCGGCGAATGGAATGATTTGTTTAAGCCTTTGGTGTTCACAACCCGTCCCGAATTAAGGACGGTGCAACTGGCGTTAGCTGAATTTCAAGAACAGTTTACGAATAATTGGCCCTTGATGATGGCGGCGGTAACAATAGCGACAGTTCCAGTGATGATATTATTTCTCATCGGTCAGCGCCAGTTTATTCAGGGTATTGCCAGCACAGGGATTAAGAATTAGCAAGTCAGCGATTCTAATTTTAGATTTTAGAGAAGCGCAATCTAAGCAAATCCACTGGCAATATGGTATTGGTTTTTTACTAAATGTAAAATAATCTCTATTGCTAAGTGGGTATGCAAAAATATTTATGTCATTGCGAACGGAGTGAAGCAATCCTAAACCCATGCGATTGCTTCGTTTTGCAAATATTGGAGACGCTACCGCGAAAGCTCACTCGCAATGACAATGTATATTTAATTTTGCATGACTATTTACTTGGTGCAATGTCCAAGATACTCAGTAAGATTTCCTAGAAATCGGAATCGCTATCTTTAGCGTTGTATCTATAATTTGTGGGACAATTTAATCTAAATATTTAAAGTAATATGTCAGAAATACCCCAAAACGACGGCATTTGGATTGTGACGGATGCAGTGCCGCAAATATCGATTCCTGACGGTGCTAAAGGCGGGAGTAATAATACACGCAGTTGGGGAGAAGAAACTATCAGGGAACCTACTGGTAGCAAAGGGGTAGGAGATGCCGTTAAGGTTAGCGCTCAAACATTAGAGCAAAATATGACTCACTTTCTCAAAGTAGTGGGAAGTTTGTTTAGTCAAGCCCAACAGCAAGCAAAAGTCAACCCCAAGATGCAGCTAGATGAAATTGAGCTATCGGTAGAAATTAGTGCAGATGGAGAAGTTAAATTAATTGGCAGTGGTGTCAAAGCTGGGAGTAAAGGAGCAATTAAGCTGAAGTTTAAGCGCCAAGAATCACAGTGAGATGGCAAAAAATTGGGCGATCGCGATCGGTATTAACCAGTATGATTATCTGCAACCGCTAAACTATGCCAAGCGGGATGCACTGTTAATGCAAGAGTTTCTGGGCAAGGAAGCCGGATTTGAGCGGATATTCTTCTTCTCCGATGACTCTCCTCCTGTTGATGGAAAATCGACTCGCCCAACTCGCACTAACTTGCTGCGAGTCTTGCGCCAGTTATTTGACAATCCCTTTATGGGAGCAGGGGATAATTTCTGGTTTTTCTTCAGTGGGCATGGGATAAGATACGCTGACCGTGATTATCTCATGCCCTGTGATGGCGATCCAGAGGATATTGAAAACACAGCAATAGCGATTAACTTTGTGAGTGAACGCCTGCGTCGCTGCGGTGCTGATAATGTTGTCTTGATTCTAGATGCTTGTCGCAATGAAGGCAAAAAAACAGGTGAAGGAATTGGACGACAAACCGCAGAAAAAGCACGTCAACAGGGAGTTATCAGCATTTTTTCTTGTATTCCCCAAGAGTTTTCTTATGAAATTAATGCTTTACAACAAGGTGCTTTTACCAAGGCATTATTAGAAGGGTTAGGAATTCAAGGTAAATGCGCTACTGTTGAACGATTGGAGCAATATCTCAAATTTCGTGTGCCTGAACTGGTTCGCCAGCATAAGAATACAAGGCAAACGCCTTATGTGATTGCTGAACCTGTGAATAAATCTCACTTAATACTTGTGCCACGATACGCAACTCTAGCGGATATCGCCACGTTAAAAAATGATGCTTATCGCGCTCAGAGTAAGAGAGACTTTGATTTAGCCAAACAACTCTGGATTAGGGTACTAGCTGCTGCATCAGGTCAAGATATGGAAGCTATAGAAGCCTTGGAAGAAATTGCTCGGTTGCGAAATAATTCTGCAATTCCTGATTTACCTCAGCAAACAATTCCACAAGCATCTAAGTCAGTCACAAATACACCTATAAGTAAACCTCCTCAAATATTAACTCCCAAGTCAACCTCACCATCGCCGATTAATAATACTCAGACTTCTGGTGCGCGAAAATATGCAACACCTAATATTCCAACACCTTCAAACCTAATATTACCTAACTGGTCACGACGACGTGTAATTCAAACTGCTGGCTTTGCAGTTGCTGGGTTGGGTTTGACAATTGCAGTACCACGTTTTTGGCCATTTGATTCAGGAGAAAGTAGCACTTCCCACACGACTGAAGCAATTAGCCTAAAAAGCTTTCAATTTGAAGTTGTCACTGTGGATGCAAAGGGAAACATCGCCAACCCTAGCAATCGTGAAGCGAAATACTTCATTGAAAACTTAGGAAATGGTGTCACCTTGGAAATGGTGGAGATACCAGGGGGAACCTTTATGATGGGTTCACCGGAAGACGAAGCACAAAGAGAGAAAGATGAAAGTCCACAGCATCAGGTAAAAGTACCTGGGTTCTTCATGGGTAAATATGAAATCACCCAGGCACAGTATCAAGCAATTATGAATAATAATCCTTCTAATTTCAAAGGTGAGAAACGACCTGTAGAACAAGTTAGTTGGGATGATGCAGTAGAATTCTGTAAAAAGTTGAGCCAGAAGACAGGAAAAACCTATCGACTACCCAGTGAAGCCGAATGGGAATATGCTTGTCGTGCTGGAACCAAGACACCATTTTATTTTGGCGAAACGATCACCACAGATTTAGTTAACTACGGCGGTAACTATCCTTACGGCTCTGCACCAAAGGGCGAATATCGTCAACAAACAATAGATGTAGGAAAATTTCCGCCTAACTCTTTCGGTTTATACGATATGCATGGTAATGTATGGGAATGGTGTGAAGATGTGTATAATGGTAATTACATAGACGCACCAACAGATGGTAGACCGTGGTTGGTTGGTAGCAATAAGAACACAAAGCTGCTGCGTGGCGGTGGTTGGTTCATCGTTGCCAGGAATTGCCGTTCTGCCGATCGCAGCGGCGTCGCGCGCGCGGTTCGTGACTACGATGTTGGTTTTCGCGTGGTGGCGGTGGCTGTGGCGTGAGGATTCCTTGCTCTTTACCCTCTTTCCCTTTTGCCCTCTACACTTCTTATTCTTTTCCCTTCTTTTTCCCTCACCGCCACAGGCGGATCAAAAATTTTTTTCAAAAACTAGTGTATTGATATCAAAACTATTATACACTACATTTAATCAAATTTCTCACTTAGTTTGAGAGTTTGAGGATGGGGCAGGTCGATTTTAGCTGCTGCGTGGCGGTAGTTGGATCAACAATGCCAGGAATTGCCGTTCTGCAAATCGCAACAACAACGCGCGCGCGAATCGTAACAACAATGTTGGTTTTCGCGTGGTGGCGGTGGCTGTGGCGTGAGTACTCCCCAAAGTCAGAGTCGGTAAGTGGGAATTTACCCTGCGTACATCAGGGAGTCCAGACCTGAACCAGCGAGGAAGGCGACAACCTCCGAATATAAAACCGAGTCGGATAGCTTGGTAGGTTGCAAAACCGAACAGTTGTTCGACTCAATTAATTTTGCGACATTTAAAAGAAACTTCTAAAAGTTAGCTCATTTTTAATTGTTCTAATTTTTGTCTAATCAAAATTTCCACTTCTTCAATCTCAGCATTCGATTTTGGGATGTCAAAAGTCTCTGGAGACGCTTCAGATGTAAAGCGGTCAACAAAAGCACGAAACGCTGCTTTGTTGTGGGGTTGAGCAATGACGAAGGCTCTTAACTCGGTTTTGCTCATGCTGCTAAAATCTGGCTCAATCACAAGAACCTCCAAAAACCATTGCGATAGATTTCTACCTCTATGTTATCTCCTGCCAAAATAAACACATTACCTGTTTGTTCATCGAGGCGGACAATATAAATAGGAGTGAATGTATTAGTCAAAGATTGACATAGTATGACACACCTGATGCCTTGTTCAGCAGTTGGCAAGATTTGTATACCTCATAACCGCATAGCTTGGAATCAGAATAGCAGGTAAGGAAAAAATATCAACCCATCTATAGCAATCCTAAATGAATTGTTCACGACTGATTTAGGACTGTTTGGTTTACTACTGAACGCGGTTTCTTGCGGTCTGACCTGCGCGTTCCACCAGCCATCTCATACTCATCACTATTTTTCCCATAGTGAGATGCAACATTCAATAGCATCTGCTCAGAATAAGTATTCAACTCACGTTCTGCTTCTATTAATGCATTGTGTGTCTTATCTACTATTGTTTGTGCTTGATTATAAGCGGCTAGCTTTTCTCGTAACTCAATAACTTTAGTGTTGTAAGTAGCAATTGAAAACCCATTACTAAAGTCTAACTTAGGGTTAATTATCTGCATTCCTTCAATCCGTCGTTCAGCTTTGGTCAGCGAGATAGAGTTTCGTTTCCGTTGCATATAGTTTTCCTGTTTGGATTAATTTATAAATAACCCTGAACTTAAACACTGAGTTATTTATATATCATCAAAATACGCAATGAGCAGATGCACTAGCCACAGTGAAGTTACAGAATTATAAAAGCATTGGATGGCATTAGCCAAATAGATAGATGCGGGTATATTTGCTGAAATTTGTTGAGAAAAGCAGGTTTTGATGTCGCAAAAGCTGC
>NZ_JAYGHE010000015.1:75689-81372 GCF_034931145.1 Nostoc sp. UHCC 0252
TTTTAATGTCGCGGAGCTTTATCTCATGTAGAGACGCGATTTATCGCGTCTAAAAAACTGACACGTTAGAAAGATGCGATAAATCGCCGTCTCTACAAAGAATGTACTCGTTAATTATTCCTTGACAGACTACTAACCAATAGTAACAACAGCTACAATCGCATCGGCTAGAGGAGGATGAGACGAAAGATACTAAAAATTTATTTTTCTAACTGAAAATTTTATTTTATTTATGTGTTAAGTAGCTTTCAGGATGTTATCTGTATAATCTATCATTCAGTCTGAACTATCGAATGTATCATCTATCATTCAGTCTGATTGATTATTGACCTCTGTTACTTATTGATAGGTTGAAATCTGGGTATTAAAGCATCTCTTTTTAAGACATAACATACCACTCACCTAGTAGTTATTTATTAACGGAATTTGAGAAGTTATTTAGGCATACTCTATCCTAGACATTACCTGAACTTGTGCTTCAAAAATCATGAGCCATTATATGAATAGTTAGCACGTTTACAGCACTATCCAATGTCTCAAGATTTATTAAACTCCTTTCAAGAAGCCTACAGCAATCTCGAACTGTTTCCGTTGATGGAACGGAACGAAATGGAAAGATTTCGAGTCGAATATGGTGATGATTTGATTGCAGACCTAAACCAATTAGTGGAAGATAGTCCTAATGGAGATGGCAAAATTGTCTTTACAGGACATCGGGGATGTGGTAAGTCTACTTTGTTAGCTGAATTTAGCCGACAAATTCAAGATAAATATTTTGTAGTTCTCTTTTCTATAGCTGACAAAATTGAGATGTCGGCTGTTAATCATATTAATATACTGTTTGCGATCGCAGTTAATTTAATGACAGAGGCAGAAGCCCGCCGAGTTGATATTCCGCAATCTACAAAAGAAGCTCTTTATAAATGGTTTGCTACTCGCACTCGCACTGAAGAATCAAATTTGCAAGCAGAAGTTAGTGTAGGTTTTGATCTCTTAAAATTGATTAGTTCTAAATTAAAAGCTGATGCTAGCGTTCGGGATGAAATTAAGCAAGAATTTGAACGCAAGTTATCAGATTTAGTTGCCAGAATTAACGAAATTGCGGCTCTAATTCAAGCTGCAACTAAACAAAACGTTCTAGTAATTATTGATGATTTAGATAAACTTGATTTAGGAAGAGTTAACGAAATTTATCGAGATAATATTAAAGCTCTTTGTCAACCTAACTTTCAAATTATTTATACTATCCCCATTGCCGTACTACGGGAAACATTTATCAGTACAATAATTGCCACTGAAACTAACGACCAAGTTGTGGCAATGCCCGTATTAAAAATATTTGATAAAGGTAAAAATCGCCTTCCTAATGCTCAACCTCGCCCAGAAGCAACAAAGATTCTCGGTGAAGTTTTACAAAAACGGATTTCTAGCGAACTAATTGCAGCTGAAACTGCTGAAAAAATTGTAATTTATAGTGGTGGTGTATTACGAGAGCTAATTCGGATCTCTAAGGAATGTTGCCGCATTTGTTTACGGATGATCCGGCGAAATCCCTCAGCCGAAGTTATTATTGATGATAAAATTCTCCTGCAAGCAATCAATAAAATCCGTAATGACTTTTCGATACGCTTAGGAAAAACTGATATCGATATTTTGCAGAGTGTTTATGAACAATATATGCCTAATGACCCCAAACAAGCAGAATTTTTAGATTTGCTACATGGGCTATATGTTTTAGAATATCGCACTGATGAAACTTGGTATGATGTTCATCCAATTATTATCGAAAGCTTGAAAAGACAGGGAGCCATTAATGTTAAATGACGAGTTCTTTGATGAAGGAGAAAATCAAGATGCTTATGATGATTTAATTGTTTCTATTGAAGCTCAAAAACGAGGATTAAATTTACTAATTGCAGTTTGCGATGATGCTAGCTTTCGTGATGAGATTATTGCCCAATATGAAACTGAGCTACAACCCAGTTTTCATCCATATCGGGTAACTTTAGCACGTCAGGAACCCAGCCTAAAAGCTGCTCTTAACCAACTGGTGCAACAAGAAGAATATCTTCGCCAGCATAACCCAGCAGTGATTACTGTGACGGGTGCTGAACAACTTTATTTTCTCAGATTGGGAAAAGAGCAATCAGAACAAGAGAAGTTTTTTGGTTACTTGCAATGGACAAGGGAAGGGTTGCGCGAGTTTCCTTTTGCTATCGTGCTTTGGGTAACTAACCAAATTTTAGTTAACTTGATTAAAAAAGCGCCTGATTTTTGGAGTTGGCGTAATGGTGTATTTCGGTTTGAATCTCAAAAGACAAATGCTATTCCTGGTAAAGAACTAGAACCTATCCGCTTTGTTTTTCGAGATACAGAATTAGCTAGTACAGATACTAATGAAAATAACCCCTTTTTCTTGCCCATTCAAGACTTACAAAAGCTGATTGAGAAAATAGAACACGAACGGGGAACTAAAGACCCCACCTTGGCTACTTTATACTCAAGATTGGGCGATATTTACCGCAGCAGATTAGAGCGGGGTGAATCTCAAAATTATCAGGAAGAACAAGAATTGACAATAAAATATTGGCAAAAGGCGATTGAATTGCAAAATGAATCAGGTTTGCAGATAGATTTAGCTAATAGCTTTAACAATTTAGCAGGGATATATCGAGCAACAGGAAATTACAGCGAAGCCGAACCATTATATAAACAAGCTTTAGAACTGAGAAAACGTCTTTTGGGAGACAACCATCCTTCTTTTGCTACTAGCCTGAATAATTTAGCGGGACTCTACAAAACTACTGGACAATATAGTAAAGCGGAAATTTTATATCAACAGGCTTTGGAACTGAGGAAACGTCTGTGGGGAGAAAACCATGCAGATGTAGCTGTTAGTCTGAATAATTTGGCATTACTATATGATGAACAAGGGCGTTATGAGGAAGCAGAACCTCTCTATCTGCAATCATTAGAACTGGAAAAACGTTTGGTTGGCGAAAATCATCTTTCTTTCGCTCTTATACTGAATAATTTGGCGCTACTTTATTATCATCAAGGACGTTACAGCGAAGCTGAACCTTTGTCGCTACAAGCAATAGAATTAGATAAGCGATTTTTGGGAGAAGAAAATGCTGATGTTGCAACAGATTTGCACAATTTGGGATTGATATACCGCGCTCAAGGACGCTACGATCAAGCAGAATCATTATTTTTGGAATCGTTGGAACTTAAGCAGCGTTTATTACAAAAGACGCATCCACTTTTAGCAGATACTATTTATGCTCTTGGTTATATGTACAGAGAGCAAGGACGCTACAATGAGGCGGAAACCTTATGTATAAAAGCCTTAGAACTTGATAAGCATCTATTGGGAGAAAATCATCCTAATGTTGCCGAAAGTCTCAATAATTTGGCAGAGATTTATCGGGAAACTGGACGTTATGATGAAGCTGAACCGCTATATTTGCAAGCTTTAGATATTTGTGAGCGAATCTGGGGTGTGAATCATCTGCGTAGTGTCACTATTCGTCAAAATCTCGAAAAGCTCGCCGATGCAATGGAGAATGATGGAGAGTGATGAAGAGTGCGATCGCTTCCCCAAGATCCCCAAGATCCCCGACTTCTTAAAGAAGTCGGGGATCTTATTTATTGAATTAGGGATCTGATTGAATTAAAAGGGCATACTAAAGCAAAATCTCATATTCTTGCCTATGCCGCGACGACAAATCCCTCTGCAAACTGGCAACTTTTACCATGTTTATAATCGGGGAAACAATCGCCAAAAGATTTTCTTTGAGCGTGAGAACTATATTTATTTTCTCCGGTTGATAAGGGAACATCTGATAACTAATGCAGTAGATATTGTTGCTTACTGTTTAATGCCCAATCATTATCACTTTTTGGTCTATCTAAGAGATGAAACTCTGTCTGATGCAATGAAATCGCTATCTCTTTCCTACACAAAGGCAATTAATAAGCGTTTTAATCGTTCTGGGGTGCTATTTCAGGGAAGGTTTCAAAGTATTCATATTTTACAAACTGACTACCTTCTCAACCTCTCACGTTATATTCATTTAAATCCGGTGAAAGCAGAACTAGTGCAGCAACCTGAAGAATGGGAGTTTTCCAGCTATTTGGAATATGCAGGATTGCGAGGAGGAACACTAGCCAAAACAGAATATATCAAGATACAAATTGAGTCAGAATTAGCTTATCAGCAATTTTTAACGGATCATAATCTACCTGATAGCAGTGGTTTCAAAAGACTGCTACTGGACGATTACCCTAACTAAAGATCCTCGACTTCAAGATCCCCGACCTCAAGATCCCCGACTTCTTTAAGAAATCGGGGATCTGAATAATCTGTAGTGGAAAGTGCGTAGGCGTAGCCCGTCATAGACATCGCTATATTAGCGAACTGCCACAAAACCAGCTTGCTCAATTGCCCTTTGCCCTTGATCGGTTAATAAAAGTTTGGCATAAGCATCTCCAATTTGCTGTTCTTGACCTTTATTTTGCTTAATAATCACAAACAAATTAGCAATTATGGGATAGCTGCCATTTTTGACAGCCTGAGTGTTTAGCTGGTTGCGCTGGCGTGGACATTGCTCAGGCGATACCATAGGTTCCTGATAGGGGGGAATTAGCTGACTAGAAGTGCTACCCAGTGGCAAAGCCTTCACACTGCATTGAAATATTACTGAGCGAGCAGAAGCGTAATATACACCACCAGGAATTTTACTCAATTGGCGCACTGCCTCTGTAGTAGAGTAGACATATTGCACATTAGAGCCAAGTGCTTGCCCCTTCAATATGACTGTATCTGCGTCCTCTGGTCGTTGAGACAAAGGTGTGATGGGTAGGTTTGGGCCACCTACTTGATTCCAGTTAGTAATTTTCCCCGAATAAATCTGCTGTAATTGGTCAACAGTTAAGCCAGCCACATTCAGCGATGGGTTGACTACTACTGCTATCCCATCCATACCCACCTGACGTTGCTCAAGAGTGAAGCCTCGCTCTTTTGCCATAGCTTGTTCTTCATCTGTTAAGGGACGAGAAGACTGAGCAAAGTCTATTCTCCCATCAAGCAACATCCGAATACCTGAGCTAGAACCAGGGCTAGCATTAACAGGGTCTACATAACGTAATTGTAGTTCTGGGCGATCGCTCTGGATCTGAGAATCTACCAATTGCCGAATAGATGCCCAGGCTGTACTACCTCCGTAGTTGAATGAGGCAGGGGGAACATCTGCAACTGTCTGAAAACTGGAACCTGTATTAGAGACGGTCTTGAAACTTTGATTAGAATTAGAAGAATCAGCGCTGTTGCGAGACAATAAATTCGGCTTCAGTAACCACCAAAGCAATCCGCCAATAACCATAAGTGTCAGTACTTTACCAATAATCAAACCTCTAAGGAAGAGGGCTATTTCGCTGTTAATTAAAGCTTTTTTCTGATTTGTATTGTCCATCTTTTTAAATGTTGTTTATTGTATTTATCTTACAGGAGTTTATAAGTTAGGACTTACGCATTGACAAGAAATACCAAATATGTTTTAAGGTCAAAAACCATATCTTTCGTAAGGGCACAGCATTGCTCATACGTGTCAACTTAACGTGAAACCCTTGTCAAAACGTGATGTTCAGTCCTCTGGCTTCCCATCACTATCCGCGTCATCCC
>NZ_JAYGHE010000015.1:81485-98148 GCF_034931145.1 Nostoc sp. UHCC 0252
ATTGCTGTACCCCTACAGCATGGTCTATCTGCAAAATAAATTCATAAATTAAATCAAAGTAGACTGCTATCGTGAGATTCAATTTGCTTGCTTTGCTTGCTTTTTAATATTATTTGCAATGGTGCAATTGTTTTTACAGATTATTCTGTTTTCGATTTGCGTATTAAATTATTTACATCAACATTCGTGAACCGTGGTTCAACAAATTTTTCTATAAAATTATTTAATTGAGTAGGTTGGTTTGGAGACGATGTACCTGTATTAATAAACATATAAATTAACACTAACACTATCAAACTAGTGGTAGCACCAAGTCCTATTCCCAAAAGCAAAATAAAGTTTCTATAACTTAGTAAAGAAGTATCATCTGTGTTTTGGTTGATGTCAGGCGGTTCTGAGGATTGTGGCAATGCCAGATCAGCATTAAGTGCTTGTAAAGCTTCTGTAGCAGACTGATAACGCTGATTGTAGCGATCGCTAACCATAGTATCTAAAATATTTGCAAGAGCATCACTTACCTCTACTTGGTCGCGCCAAAGAACTTCTCCAGTATTGGGGTCTTCTTTTAGTTGCTCAGGTATTAAACCTGTCAAAGCTTGAATCCCAATCATCCCTACCGCATAAATATCGCTGCAAAGTTTTGGCTTTCCTTTAGCCTGTTCGCTTGGCATATAGCCAGGAGTTCCCACAGAAATTGTTAAGCCTGCTCCCAAAGCACCAATTTTCTTAATACTCCCAAAGTCAATTAGCACAATTTTCTGATCTGAGTACCGTCGCATTAAATTCTGCGGCTTAATATCTCTATGAATAATGTTATTTTGGTGGACAAATGCCAGCACTTCCAAAATGTCTTTTAATAAATTTAAAACTGCATTCTCACTAAGACGCTGACCTGGTAAAATTTCTTGAGTTAAGGCATGACCATCAATAAATTCCTGGACTAAATAGAAATCTCCATCTTCATTAAAATGGGCAAACAGTCTAGGAATTTGATCGTGGTCGTTGCCTAGTTGATATAAGACTTCCGCTTCCCGGTCAAATAGCTTCTTCGCTATGGGTAAAACAGCAGGATTAGAATCTTTTGGGTGGAAATGCTTGACAACACAATGGGGTCGTCCTGGTAAATCTAGGTCTACGGCTAAGTAAGTATCGCCTGAGCCTCCGCTTCCTAAGTGTTTGATAATCTCAAAGCGATTCCGAAGTGTTTTTCTGGTAATATAGCTTTGATGTCTGTTACGTTTAGCACCTGACAACAAGTAAGTATTAGTAGTTCCTCCGCTTCCCAGCAGTTTTACAGTCTCAAAGCGACTGCGAAGTGTTTTTCTTCCTAGAGGGTTCTGGCTCATGTGGCGTATACTAATTATTAATTTACCGACCATTCAGAGCTTGGCTGAGGTTATAAATACTTGTCGCTAGATTGTTGGTATTTGAGGCAGTCAGCTTCTGTGGCAACCTATGCTTTGGAGCATTTTTATAACTAGCCCCTTTATTTGGTTAATTTAATACCTTTATTAGTATATTAATATAAAATTTATTTCTGTGAAGAGTTAAATAATTTTCTCACTTAAGTAAATGTAACACTAGTTCAGAGTATTTATAACTCCAGGCAGAAGCCAATATTCTGGAGTTAAGAGATTTCTTTCAACTCTGAGCCTCATTACTGATAAAACCTTGAATACTGGAATTTAAAAGCACAAGTCTTCCTACAGCATACGCTAGATTTTTGCTACCGTATTTTAGGAATTCCCTAGCTTTGATATATCAAATTACAGTAAATTAACTGCTTATTCAATAGTTTTTGCAGAACATCCAACTTTTCCGACTTTTCCCACTTTCAATAAAGTAGGATCTATATAACTGACGATAAATCACTTGCATTAAAAATTACGCACTGTAAAAAATTATATTGTGTATTAATCTAAGCAATCTTTTCAGATTTTTATCCATTATTCTTTGATAGCAAATATACGATCTATCGCCGGATCAATTTATGAATTGCCCCGAAGATAGATGTGGTTTTTCTAATCAATGTTGAGTGTTTCCTGCTAATGCGTAGGTCTTACTGAATTTAGCAAAAGCCACAATGCGAGTAATCTACCCTTGTTATATCAAGTTCGGGTGATTACTTGTAATAAAACTTCTCAATGTAGGTTGGGTTGAACGGCAGTGAAACCCGACATGAGCAAGGATCAAGCGTTGGGTTTCGTTCCTCAACCGAACCTGATATGACTCCTGAATTCTGTTCAATAAAAAAAGCCCCCTATTGGGAGCCGATTAAGTTGTTTGCGTGGAAGAAACAACTAATAATTAATACTTACAGGAGATACAGTAATCCGAACAGAATAATCCAAATTACATCAACGAAGTGCCAGTAGATTTCGGCTGCTTCAATGCCAAAGTGCTTTTCGTTACTGTAGTGACCCGGAACGCGCGATCGCCATAACACGGCAACAATTGCCAAAACGCCGATGGTAACGTGTAAACCGTGGAAACCAGTCAAAACGTAAAATGAACTAGCAAATAAATTGGTAGTTAAACCAAATTCTAAATGGGTATATTCATATACTTGACCCACCAAGAAAATAGCACCCATCACAGCAGTAATTGCTAGCCACATTCGCGCACCCCGCGCATCGTTCTTTTTGATAGCAGTGTCGGCATTGTGCATGACAAAACTACTAGAAATTAGATTGATGGTGTTCACTCCGGGTAACAATAGTTCTAATTCTGGAGTCCCTGCTGGCGGCCATGCTGGTAAGGTAGCACGGAAAGCTAAGTAGGCTCCGAACAGCCCCATAAAAATCATCCCTTCAGCAATCAGGAAGACAATTAACCCAAACAGACGATGGTCTGGATGTTCTTCGTGATGACCGACGGAGGCTTCCGCCTCGTGGTGATGATTTAGTTCGGTTTTAGCTGGGTCAATAGTTTGACTTTGCATGAATTTTGATAAGTGAGGAATTGGGAATTGAGAATGGGGAATTGAGAATGGGGAATGGGAAAGAGAATTAACCAGTCCCTAGTTCCCAGTCACCTTTTATTTCCGGTCTTCGGGATTAGCAGCAACGGCTGGATCGGGTTCTGCTCTTAATACTGAGTTGGGCCCGCCAGACAAGACTGGATTGGGATCAGACAAAGGTACATCTTCGTTAGCCCTTTCCAAACCGTAGTCGTAGGGGCCTGTAGCCAGTACTGGAGTTTGATCAAAATTTTCGATCGCAGGTGGTGAGGTTGTCATCCACTCTAAGGTAAGTGCCCTCCAAGGATTATTACCAGCTTTTTCGCCGTATAACCAACTCCAAATGGCATTGATGATGAAGGGGAATGTCGAAATTGCCAGTATATAAGAACCATACGTGCAAATTTCGTTCAATGTTGTGAATTTGGGGTCATATTGAGCAATACGGCGATTCATGCCCATTAAACCCAGTTTGTGCATGGGTAAGAAGGTCATGTTTAAACCTACTATGGTCAAGGCAAAGTGAACCTTACCCCAAAATTCATTTATCATCCGTCCCGTGATTTTCGGGAACCAATGGTAAATACCTGCAAAAATCCCGAGTACGCTACCGCCAAATAGGACGTAGTGCAAGTGAGCCACTACAAAATAAGTATCGTGAACGTGAATATCAAAAGGCACTGCTGCCAACATCACGCCACTAATCCCGCCGATTACAAAAGTGCCAACAAAGCCGATGGCGAACAGCATGGCGCTGTTAAGCTGGATTTTTCCACCCCACATTGTTGCTAACCAGCTGAATATTTTAATTCCCGTGGGTACGGCAATGATCATGGTGGTGATCATGAAGAACATCCGCAACCAACCGGGGATACCACTGGTAAACATATGGTGCGCCCAAACAATTAGCCCCAAAAAGCTGATTGCAAGAGACGAATAAGCGATCGCTTTATAGCCAAAAATCGGCTTGCGGGAATGCACAGGGATAATTTCTGAAATTGCGCCAAAGAAGGGCAAAATCATGATGTAAACGGCTGGGTGGGAGTAAAACCAGAACATGTGCTGGTATACTACTGGGTCGCCACCGCCAGTTGGGTTAAAAAATGTTGTCCCGGCAATTAAGTCAAAAGCCAGCAGGATTAAACCAGCTGCTAGCACCGGGGTTGATACCAAAACTAGCGCCGAAGTAGCGAACATTGCCCAGCAGAACAAGGGCATTTGATGAACGCCCATGCCGGGGATACGCATCTTCAGCAATGTCACCAGGAAATTTATCGCTCCCAAAATAGATGATGTACCCAGGAGCAAGACACTCATAATCCAAATGCCTTGCCCCACTTGCCCTGTTACCAAACTCAGGGGAGGGTAGGAAGTCCAGCCTGCATCCGGTGCATCGCCTAACGCTAAACTGGCGATCAGCAGTATACCCGCAGGGGGGATCATCCAAAAGGCAACAGCATTCAGCCGAGGAAATGCCATATCTTTTGCCCCAATCATCAGGGGAATTAGATAGTTAGCAAATCCTGCGCCGGTTGGCACGATCCACAAGAAAATCATGATCGTGGCGTGCAGTGTAAACAGACTGTTGTAGACTTCGGGGGTAACAAAATCTACCTCTGGAGTTCGCAGTTCTGTGCGAACCAAGTCAGCCATTACACCGCCAATGCAGTAAAAAATAAACGAAGTGACTAAGTATTGAATCCCAATCACCTTATGGTCGGTTTGAAAGCCAAAGAAGTCTTGCCATTTTCTGACCCCTGGTTCTTCACTAAGGGCAGGGATATTGGCAGTTTCTTGCAACTGAGCTTGTGTCATAAAAGTGCTGAGTGCTGAGTGCTGAGTGCTGATTTATTACTTTTTTAGGTGGATTGTTGACTAATGGTGAACTTGATGGAGGATTTCTGGCTTAATTCCCATGTCCTTGGTGTAAGGAGCAAGAAAATCATTTGGGGATAAATTCGCTGGGTTAACAGCAACGGCTTGATTTAGTGTTTCACGGCTAGCAACTAGCTGTTCTTGCATCCATTTGTCAAATGCTTCTTCTGACTCAACAACTACTGGCGCTCTCATTGCACCGTGGTAGGGGCCACAAAGTTCAGCACAGATAAGGGTATAGTCGCCTGCTGTTTTGGGGGTGAAGCGAATCTCGCTTTGTCTACCGGGGATCGCATCTTGTTTCAGGCGGAACTCTGGCACCCAAAAGGCATGGATGACATCGTTGGCTGTCATATTGATTTCCACTTCTCGCCCAATGGGTACGTGCATTTCACCTGTAGTTATACCAGTTTCAGGATAAGTGAAAATCCAGGCATATTGTAGACCTGTGACATTGACCTGTAACCCTGCTGGTTTGCCTGCTTTATCAGGAGTTCCCCCAATTGTCGGAGCAACACTACCGACACCAGAAGCATTCCGCTTTTGGGGAATTTGGTCAGCATTACGAACTGCTGCGGTAGCTGGATCTTGCATTGCCTCATCAGATTTTTCTTGATTGAGGTTGGGTTCGGTGCTAGGAGGAGTATCGCTTAAAGTTGCTGCAATTGCACTTCCAGGCATTGCCATCGACTCCTGATTCATCATCGGTGCTTCATGAATAGCATGGGGATCAAAGCCACCGATTTCGTTGTAAACATCAAAGCTGTAAACAGAAATGCCGATAACGATAATTGCTGGGATCGCCGTCCAGAGAATTTCTAGAGGTATATTGCCCTCAACTGGCGGGCCGTCTTCGTTGTCACCTGCACGCCGACGGTATTTAAATGCGGAGTAGATTAAAATACCTTCAACTAACAGGAATATACCTGTAGAAATGATCATCATCGCGTTGAACAGACCATCCACCAATACGGCTTCATCCGTGGCTGCTGCTGGCAACAGACCGTGATTTTGACCGTACCAAAGGCTGGCTAGCGTTAGCACGATGCCAATGAGTAATGTCCAGATTGAACTTGGAATCTTCACGGCTTACTTAATTGAATTTACTACGTTATCTTAAAGCTGCCCACTTACTAAGGTAGTCTAGGCTGGAAGGCATAGAGTCCAAAGGTCTGAATTTTTTATTAAGTTTTTTAACTATTTTACTAATTTTGGGTACAAGGTGACTATCAGATACCGCCAAAAGTAGATAGAAATCGGTAGAGAAATTTAAGGAAAAATTTAGAATGTTTAAATTAATTATCATTAATCAATTTTTCACATCTTGAAAAATACCTAAAGCTTCAGGCAAAACCTTTCTGGAGTCATTCAAAGTATAAGTGAGTGCTAATCTGTAAACCTTTAGCCTATACGCTAGGGTGAAGATAGGACGCTAAAAGAAAATTGAAAATTTTAAGAGAGCCACCAAGAGCGGGCAGAAGGAATCATTCATGAGCGAATTTGTCCTACAACAACAAAATGAAGCGGCGCTTCAGCAGCAAAAGCCCAAGGAAATGATTCGTCGCTTGGTGTGGAAAATATGCATAGCCACCTTAATTTTGATGGCAATAGGCAGTGCCACCCGCGTGATGAATGCTGGACTTGCTTGCCCAGATTGGCCCTTATGTTATGGCGAACTGGTGCCAGCCAAGCAAATGAATCTCCAGGTGTTTCTGGAGTGGTTTCATAGATTAGATGCAGCTTTAATTGGTGTAAGCGCGATCGCACTTTTCGGCTTGTCCTGGTGGCATCGTCGCGTCTTACCCTCTTGGCTGCCTTGGGCATCCACATTTGCCCTGTTTCTAATCGTTTTCCAAGGCATTTTAGGAGGACTCACTGTCACTGAACTGTTGCGGTTTGATATTGTTACCGCCCACTTAGGAACGGCGCTGTTATTTTTTAGCACCCTCCTGATTATCGGTACGGCGCTAACACCCTATCAGGGAAATGGAACCGTTGGTAAGTTGCCTTGGGTCGGTTTAACTGCTGCTGTTCTGGTTTACCTGCAAAGTCTTCTAGGTGCTTTGGTAGGCTCTCGGTGGGCGCTACACCAATGCCTCGGCGGTTCTCAACTTTGTACTGTAATGTATAGCCATATTGCTGGTTTGGTGCCGCCAACAGTGGCAACCTTGGCAATGGTATTTATCTGTTGGTGGACACCAGCACTACATCCAGCCTTACGGCGACTGGCAAATATGGCTGGTGGGTTGTTAACCTTACAAATCTTGTTGGGATTCGCCACTTTCAAATTACACCTCCAAGTTGAGCCTCTCACCGTCTCTCATCAAGCTATAGGAGCTACTTTGCTGGGTACTTTGGTGGTTTTCACAGTTCTCGCACTGCGTGACTGGGCTACTAGCCGTGACATCACAGTGTTGAGCAATGACTGCTGAGTATGGAGTGAGGGAACAGGGGGAATAACGGAAGGAAGAATTTCTAACTCCTAACTCCTGTACAGACGCGATTAATCGCGTCTCTCCTAACTCAGTACTAAATTATGGCCGCAACGGCGAGTATTGCGACCCACGCAGGTGCAGAAAATCTGTGTTTCATTTGCCTGAAAGAGCCACCTTGAGCAGGGGCTGCATATAAGTTGTTGAAAAATAAGGAACCAGAGCCAAAATGATTGAGACTAATGTCTCTCGCCACCACCAAACATTTCTACAGGTAGTTCAAAGTTATTACCAGCTAACCAAGCCTCGGATTATTCCGTTGCTTTTGATTACCACGGCTGGGAGTATGTGGATTGCTGCTAAGGGAGAAGTAGACCCATTGCTGTTGCTAGTAACTCTCACTGGTGGCACTTTGGCTGCTGCAAGCGCCCAAACGATTAACTGTATCTATGACCGGGATATTGATTATGACATGGAGCGGACGCGCCATCGTCCGATGCCTTCGGGTAAGGTGCAGCCGCGCGATGCTCTAATTTTTGCGATCGCACTGGCGACGATTTCCTTTACACTCTTGGCAGTATTTGCCAATCTGTTAGCCGCACTGCTAGCCTTCTCTGGCATCGTCTTTTATATTTTGGTTTATACCCACTGGCTAAAACGTCACACCCCTCAGAATATCGTTGTTGGTGGTGCGGCGGGGGCAATTCCGGCTTTAGTGGGTTGGGCTGCTGTCACAGGCACATTAAGCTGGTCAGCATGGCTGATTTTTGCCATCGTCTTTTTATGGACACCACCCCATTTCTGGGCGCTAGCTCTGATGATTAAAGATGACTACGCAAAAGTTGGGATACCGATGTTACCTGTGATTGAAGGTACTACGGCAACTGTAAAGCAGATTTGGTATTACACGCTGGTGACAGTATTTGCAACCGTGTTATTAGTTTATCCCTTGGGCGCAAGTGGAATTCTTTATGCTGCGATCGCTGTAATTCTGGGAGGATTATTTATCCACAAATCTTGGCGTTTGTTGCAAAATCCAGAGGATCGCACTGTCGCTAAAGAGTTGTTTCTCTTTTCCATCTCCTACATGATGCTGTTGTGTCTGGGGATGGTAGTTGATAGCCTTCCTGTAACCCATAATCTAATTAATGCGGTGAGTAATCAGTTGCATTTTATAGCTTAGGGGATGCAAAATTTAGCGATCGCGTTTGGTAAAGGGGCGCGATCGCATTTTTGGAAATTAAAAATTATACATAATAATTTGAGTTTTGCTGATTTGCGATTAAAAGTAAAATTTTAGTCATAGGCAAATCGATCAAAAAGCTAAATGAAGTTGTAAGAATCTAAATGTTGACAAATTACATTCGTACAGCATTGCATAAAGCAACCTACGAATTGCTTGAGGATGGAACTTTTTATAGCGAAATTCCAGAATGTCAAGGAGTTTGGGCTAATGCTGCAACACTAGAGGCTTGCCGGGAAGATTTGCAAGATGCTCTTGAAGGATGGATTATTTTAGGATTGCGTTTGGGTCATACTCTACCAATACTTGATGGCGTTGACCTGAATTTCACCAAAGAGGTCGCCTAATGCCACCCTTTGGATCGATTAATCGGCGGGATTTGATTCGTTATCTGAAAGATGCAGGTTTTGATGGCCCTTATCCAGGTGGTAAGCATCAATACATGGTAAAAGGTGAATTAAAGCTGACAATTCCCAATCCTCATCAGGGAGACATCAGCCCAAGCTTACTAAATAGAATATTACGTCAAGCTAATATAAACAGAGATGAATGGGAGGCGTTATAAATTATATGCCTGATCGCTCATGAGACAATAATCTCTCGTGCGATCGCAATAGAACCTTCGGCTAATACTGCGTTGAAGAGCAAAAATAAAAGCCTCTCTCCTTTTAGGAGCTACCGTGTACACACAAGTTATCGAATTACTACCAGTCCTCGAATTACCCCACCCTAACCCTCCCCTTGTAAAGGGGAGGGAACTAGATTTTCTTATTTCCCCCCTTTCCAAGGGGGGATTAAGGGGGGTAATTAGACTTGTGTATATACCCGTAGCCTTTTAGGAGAGAGGTTTGGAGAGAGGTCAAAATATTAAGTCGTATATCGCATTATTTATGTAAAATTAACAATGGGTAAGGCAATATGTACCGTTGTTTCCTGTTGATAAACACTTGAAATTGAGAACTGCCCGCCACAAAGTTCGGCAATTTTTTTGACAAGCTTTAAGCCCATACCTATACCCTGCTGTTCATAGGATTTGCGTTCAAACTGCATAAAAGCACCAATTTTAGATATCTGTTCTGCTGTCATGCCCCGTCCCAAATCATGAACATAGAGATTTAGCATTCCTGCCACCACCTGACTACTGATTTTGATCGCTGTCCCCGTTTGGGAGAATTTGAGCGCATTATCAACTAATTCATGGAGGATAATCGCTAAATATCGAGCCGATATTAAAACCTCAGCTTCTTCAATTGCAAATATTAGATCATCGCTACGATTAACACCTTGAGCGTGAGATTCCAAAGCTGCTACGATCGCTGCCATAGAAAAATAAGTAGACTGACGTTCGTTTTTTTTCTGCTGGTGTGTTGATAATTCTAGTTCTAAATAGATCAATAATTGTTTGGTTAACTTTTCTAGTCTCCGGGCTGATTGATCTGCCAACTCTAAAAGTTCAAGGATCTCGGCAATATTCATGCCGTCAATATCTTCCATGAGTAGGCTGATAATTCCGACAATGCCATTTAATGGTGTATTGAGTTCATGGGGTAAAGCAGAAGCCAAATTACCGCGCAGTTCATTAAGTGTGCTTTCTAAGACTGTAATACTACTTGCTTGGATATCTGATAAATTTTGGATTTTGTCGTACTGTTGCTTAATCCTCAGCATTGAATGAATGCGTGCCCGCAGTTCAATAGCATTAACGGGTTTACTAATGAAATCCTCCGCACCTGATTTTAGGCAACGAGCGAGGTCTTCTTTAGCGGTGAGAGCCGTCACCATGATGATCGGGACAGGCTGCCATTTTGGTATGGCTTTGATTTGCTGACACACTTCTATGCCATCGGTTCCCGGCATCATTACATCTAGCAAAATTACATCTGGCTGAAATAGGTTGAGAGATGCGATCGCCTCTTCACCACTGGCAGCATAGTGCAGCAGATAATTTTGCTCACTTAAAAGTGTTTCAATGACATCAAAGTTATCGGGTTGATCGTCAACGACTAGAATAGAGGGCTGATTCATTTGTCATCCTTGGTTGCATTTAAAAGTTGTTGAATGGTGGTGGCCAGTTGCTTGAGCTTTATGGGTTTACTTAGATAGTCGTTAGCTCCTGCTTTTAAAGAGCGATCGCGATCGCCCGTCATCGCCAACGCTGTGAGCGCCACAATCGGAATATCAACCAAGTTAGAATCGAGGCGAATCTGTCTCATCGCCTCTAAACCGTCCATTCCCGGCATTTGAATATCCATCAAAATTAAGTCAGGGTGGTGAATTTTAGCGATATCGATGGCTTCTTGGCCATTCTGTGCCAACACAATGCGATAGCCCTTGGCTTTGAGGTAGCTAGAAACTGTACTGATATTGGCTTCGTTATCTTCTGCTAGCAAGATTAGGGGGGTAAGGCTTGCTGATTCGTCGGTGCTTGGAGAGTCCCGTTCTGGAGTCACGTCTGCTTGATCGTCTGCGGTAATTTTTGGTGCAAGGGCACAACTGGGAGTATAAGGAAGATTGATAGTGAAGCAACTGCCCACACCCAGTTCACTGGTTAGCCCCACCCTACCGCCGTGAAGCTCGACAATTCGCTTCACTAATGCCAGTCCCAAGCCTGTACCTGCATATTGACGATTTAAGGCGCTATCAATTTGCACAAAGGGCTGAAATAGGTTCTTGATATTCTCTGGCGAGATGCCAATGCCTGTATCGGTGATAGCAAAATGCAAGAAATGTTGCTCTGTTAAATCGGTAGTTGAGGTGTCTAGGAAAAGTTGGGTAACTTCTAAGGTAATGCGCCCCCTCTCTGGAGTGAATTTGACTGCATTGTTGAGCAGGTTAATTAACACTTGACGAATACGGCGTTCATCCACCAGCAAGTCAGGTAGATTTGGCTGAAGTTTGATTTCAAGCTGAATCCGTTTTTGCAATGCCTGCTGTTTGATAAACACCAAACTGGATTGGCACAGACGAGCCACTGGGGTTAAGGCATAGTCCAGTTCGATTTGTCCAGCTTCAATTTTTGCCACATCAAGGATGTCGGTGATCAACTCCAGCAAATGAGAGCCGCTACGCTCAATGGTTCGCAAAGCTTTGAGTTGTTGCTCGGTGACAACACCAAAGACTTCCTCTTGTAGCCCTTCGGTCATGCCTAAGATAGCGTTAAGGGGGGTGCGGAGTTCGTGGCTCATGTTGGCTAAGAATTCATCTTTGAGGCGAGTGGCACGAGCGAGTTCTTGGTTAGAAACTGCTAGTTGTTGATTGCTATCGGTGAGCTTTGCTTCCGCCTGTTGTCGTTCGGCGAGTTCTTGTTGTAATTGCTCAAACAGACCCGCTTGCTGAATGGCGATCGCCAACTGGTTGGCAATTTGTTGCAAAAGTTGCGCTTCAGAGTCTTTCCAGACTCGTTTTTCTTGACAAGCATGGACAACCAAAACCCCCCAAAGCTTGTTAGTTACCCAAGGGGCAACCCAGCGATGATTTTCGCTGGGTTGCACGTCTTGTAAGATTGGTGCGACAATTTTGGACTGGATTTGACCTTCGCGGGAGAATTCCACTAGGCACTTTGCCCAGATATCATTGGTTACATCAGGAACGATGCGGGGCTTACCCTGCCAATAGCAATCGAGGATTTCTTGAGACCACATTTCATTGTCCCAGTGTCGGTCTTTGAGGGCAGGGAACTCACCAGATACGGCTTCTTGAACAATTTGACTTCTACCGTCAGCAAACAGCCGGAAGACGATCACGCGATCGCTGTGCAGTACATCTTTAACCTGCTGAGTCACAGTTGCCAGGATCTCGTTAATATCTAACGACTCCCGAATTTTTTGGATGATCGCCCCTAAAGTTTGCTGTCGCCGCAGTTGCAGGGCAATCTTCGCTTCGGTTTTCTGCCGTACCAACAGTTCAGACTGGATTTGCTCATAGAGATTCGCTTGTTGAATAGCGATCGCCAACTGGTTAGATAACTGTTGGGTAAAGTCAATCTCAAACTGTTGCCAGTGGCGAGTTATTGCACATTGATGGATGCACAGTAAACCCCACAAATTATCACCACAAAGCAATGGCACTACCAGAGTGGCTCGCACCTGAAACTGAGCTAGGATCTCGATGTGGCAGGGAGTCATCCCACCGTTATAAATATCATCGACGACATGAAATCTGCCTAAAGCATAGAAGGATGAATAATTTTCACCAAAGCAGTGGTCATGTATCCGAATTGCCACTACTGAAGGAAAGCCTTCTACAACCGATTCAGCCACAAATTCACCGTCATTAAAGTTGGATTCAGGATAGAACTTGAAAATGCCCACCCGATCTGCCTGAATTACTTGGCGGATTTCTTGGCAAGCGGTGTCAAAAATGGTCTGGATGTCTAAAGATTGACGAATTCGCTGAGTAATTTCTCGCAGCAGTTGTTCTCGTTCAACCTGTTGGCGAATGGTTTCCTCGGCTTGCTTGCGTTCACGAAGTGCAGCTTGCTGTTGGCTAATATCCACCACTATACAAATAGTTTGATTGTCTGAGCCTGGAAGAATTGCCGCTCCAATCAGTACAGGAATCTTGCTACCATCTTTGCGGTAATATTCCTTTTCCCAAGGATCGATCGCGCTATGTTGCATCAGATGCTCCATCGCTATAAAATCAGAGGGAATATGTTCGGGTGGGGTCATTCCCAGCCAATCAATTGTCCCGGCATCTAAGTCATCCCTGGTGTAGCCCACCATTTGTAAGAAGCGATCGTTGGCATCGAGAATTTTTCCCTGAAAATCGGCAAAAAGCATACCGACTACATTAGAATCAAATATTCGCCGGAAGCGCATTTCACTACTTTGCAGGGCAAGTTCTGCTCGTTTGCGATCGCTAATATCAAAGTGGACTCCAATCATTTTCTGGGGATTACCCTGAGCATCTCGCACTACCATCCCATAGGCTTTGATGAAGTGGATGCTGCCATCGGGATGCACAACCCGAAACTCAGCATCGTATTCTGCCTTTCCTAAAAGGGCTTGCTGGAGCAATATTTCGGCTGAATTACGGTCATCGGGATGTAGCCCGTTTGCCCAAATCTCGTAGTTCACATAAGAATCAGATGTTTTCGTGACACCATACAGCGCGTACATCCGCTCATCCCAGAGGATGGTGTTTTCTTCAACGTCCCACTCCCAACAGCCGAGCGCGGCAGACTTGAGGGATAACGCCAAGCGCTCCGATATTGTCTGGAGTTGTGCCTCTCGTTCTTGGAGTTTAGTTGTGCGTTCTGCGACTTTGGCTTCTAGTTTTTGATTGAGAATAATATAACGCTGTTCGCTCTGCCGCAGTCGATTTTCCGCTTGCTGGCGCTCGATCAGTTGCTCTTGCAATTTTTGGTGGGTGGTGGCTTGCTGAAGGGCAACTGCCAATTGCACTGATAAAGCTTGCAGCAGTTCGACTTCTTCTGGTTCCCAATCACGGGGGTGCTGACTTTCGGTGACATTGAGCAAACCCCATAGTTTATCACCGCAGAAGAGTGGCACTAAAATTTTGGCTCGCGTCTGGAGGCGAATCAGCATATCTCGGTGACAGTCTGAGATTTTGGCCTTGTAGATATCTGACACGATGCGAATCCGCCCCTGGCGGTAAATTTCAGTGTAGCCTTGTTGTAAACAGCTATCACTAACACGCTGACCCACCAGTGACACTGAAGAATCAGTGGACTCGGCAACGGCGATAGTTTCCCAATCTGCTTCAAACTGCCAAATACTGACGCGATCGCAGCCCAACAATTGCCGCACCTCTGTGACGGTACTATCCAAAATAGTTTGTAGACTCAGGGATGAGCGGATTTGTAAGGCGATCGTTAGCACCAATCTCTCCCGTTCGGCTTTCGCTATTAGGAGCATCATTCGGGCTTCAACTTGTTGTTCTAGTTCAAGGTTGCGGGTTTCTAAGAGTTCGATTTTCTCTGTCTCTAACTGCACTGACTTTTTTTCCAACACCTCCGCCAACTTGTATAGCTCCAACGGGTTGAGGGCTTGTAGCAAATTAGTCTTAGTGACAATTCCCAATAGTTCACCCTGTTTCCCCGTCACCGCCAACCTGCGGATTAAGCGTTGTTCCATAATCTGCTGTACCACCCACAGCGAATCATCAGGTTTCACGGCAAAAATCGGCGTACTCATTACCGCCTCTGCTAGACAAGTTTTTAAGTTCAAACCCAATGCTTGAAATTGCACAAGATCGCGCTCGGTGATAATTCCCACAGGCATTTGCAGAGGTTCAGTTTCGCTACCACCTGGCTGTACAATCATGATGGAACTAACCCGGTGTTTTGCCATCAGTTGAGCGATCGCCAGCATGGAACTATTTGGCGTAGCACAAATCACCTGACTCGTCATCACTTCAAACACCAGTCGCAACCGCAAAAGATCCACAGGGCGAGAAGACTGCCGCAGACTTTCATTAGTTACCAGCCCCACTACTCGCTCCCGATCGTCCAGAATTGGTAAATGGCGAATGCGGTACTGTTGAAGCAAATTAACAGCAAAAAATAAATCGGTAAAATCAGACTCGTGCTGGGTGACGACTGGATGGATCATCACTTCCCGAATTGCCAAATTCTCGAAAGAACATTGCTGGGCAGACAGATGCACCACATCCCGTTCCGTGAAGATACCTAGTAACTTATCTTCTTCTACTACTAATACACAACTTGATCGTGCCTCTAGATAAAGTTCATCCAGTTGCCCATCCACGGTTTTAGTTATCTCACAAAGAGTCCGCACGCCACTCATTTGAGCGATCGCGTCCATCACAGTTGTATCCGGTTTAACTATCAGGGGATGACGGACGATCACAGATTGCAGTTCTGATGGGGTGAGACGGTTAAACATTGATCTATTGGCAAAGGGATTTATTCTTGATTGTTCCCATTAGCAACACCCAAGCTATACCAATTCTCTAAAATCCGGCAATAGTTGAAGTAGACACCAAATCAACGAAATCCTTATGCTGTATTCATTTTTAATTTTTAATTCCACCTTGTGGCATCTACAATCTAAAATCGCTTTTGCTAGCGTAGTGATATAGGGTTTATCGCTCCCCAGTAAGCGCCTGGAAGCAAAAGGATTAATATGGCTCATTTAAATCAGCGTCGCTCTCAAAATGTCAACGGCGATTTTTATGTAGATACTACCTGTATTGATTGTGATACCTGTCGCTGGATGGCTCCTGAAGTATTTTATGATGTTGACGATCAATCGGCTGTTTATCATCAACCAACCAATGAAGCAGAAAGATTAGCTGCACTGCAAGCACTTTTAGCTTGTCCTACTAGTTCTATTGGCACAGTTGAAAAGCCAAAAGATATCAAAGATGTTCAACAAAGTTTTCCAATATTAGTAACAGAAAATATTTACCACTGCGGCTATCATTCTGAAAAATCTTACGGTGCTGCTAGCTATTTAATTCAACTTCCAGAAGGTAATATTTTGGTGGATTCTCCCCGGTTTACGCCGCCTTTAGTCAAGCGTTTAGAAGAACTGGGGCCAATTCGTTATATGTACCTAACTCATAAGGATGATGTGGCAGATCATCAAAAATTTGCCGAGCATTTTCAGTGCGATCGCATCCTCCACACTGATGATATTACCGCCGATACTCGCAATGTAGAAATACAGCTAACTGGTTCAGAAGCATTTACTTTGACACCAGATTTATTAATTATCCCAGTTCCCGGTCACACCAAAGGACAAACCGTCCTACTTTATCAAAATAAGTTTCTCTTCACTGGCGATCATCTCGCTTGGTCAAAAAGCTTGCATCAACTGGCTGCATTCCACAATGCCTGCTGGTATTCTTGGTCAGAACAGACTAAATCAATGCATAATTTGGCTAATTACTCTTTTGAGTGGGTGCTACCAGGACATGGACGAAGGTTTCATGCTGATAAAGAAACCATGCGCCAGCAGATGCACAAGTGTATTGAGTTAATGGAATCTTTGAATTGACCAAATAATTTATAATTATTCGGTTATATGGCAAAATCCACGAAAGACCTAACCCCCAACTCGTCGCGGGAAGGGGGAAAATTCAAAGTCTCTCTCCTTTTAGGAGAGAGATTTAGAGAGAGGTTTTCCAGATCCCGTTAAAAGTCAGACACGCCGAAATAACAAATGA
>NZ_JAYGHE010000015.1:98316-124329 GCF_034931145.1 Nostoc sp. UHCC 0252
GTACTCCGAAATAACAAATGAGTACTCCGAAATAGCAAATGAGTACTCCGAAATAGCAAATGCGTTCGCCGAAATAGCAAATGAGTTCGCCGAAAGGTCACACTGATATTGCATACAAACCAGCGATCGCTATAACCTGGGTTTTAGCACCCCTTTAACCAAACACGGATTATGAAAAAGCTGATCAACAAGCCAGAAGACTTTGTGCGGGAAAGTCTAGAAGGTATGGCGGCGGCTCATTCCGATTTAATTAAACTGAACTATGATCCGACTTTTGTCTATCGAGCCAATGCACCTATTCCGGGTAAAGTAGCAATTATTTCAGGTGGTGGCAGTGGACATGAACCAATGCACGCCGGCTTCGTGGGCAAAGGAATGCTGGATGCAGCTTGTCCTGGTGAGGTTTTCACTTCACCTACTCCAGACCAAATGCTAGAAGCAGCCAAACAAGTAGATGGAGGCTCTGGTATCCTTTATATCGTCAAGAATTACAGTGGCGATGTGATGAACTTTGAAATGGCAACGGAGTTAGCCCGTAGTGAGGGGATTCGATCGCTAAATATTTTGATTGATGACGATGTAGCAGTGAAAAATAGCCTCTATACCCAAGGACGGCGGGGTGTGGGAACAACAATACTGGCGGAAAAAATTTGTGGTGCGGCGGCTGAGGCAGGGTATGATTTGCCACAAATAGCAAACTTATGTCGCCGAGTAAATCTGAATGGGCGGAGTATGGGAATTGCTCTAACATCTTGTACAGTCCCCGCGAATGGAACACCGACATTTGAATTGAGCGATCGCCAAATTGAATTAGGTATCGGTATTCACGGTGAACCAGGTACAGAACGTACAGCTATCAAACCAGTAGACGAGATTACCGAAATTTTGACGCGATCGCTCCTTGAAGATGCACCGTACAGCCGCACACTGCGCGAGTGGAATGAAGACAAAGGAGAATGGGAAGATGTAGAACTAACAAATCTACCATTTGCCAGAGGCGATCGCTTATTAGCTTTTGTCAATAGTATGGGTGGAACTCCAATTTCCGAACTGTATATTGTTTACCGCAAACTCGCCCAAATCTGCGAACAGCAAGGATTGCAAATTGTGCGAAACTTGATTGGGCCTTACATTACATCTCTAGAAATGCAAGGTTGCTCCATTACCCTGCTGAAATTAGATGACGAGATGATCCGCCTATGGGATGCACCAGTCAAAACACCAAGTTGGCGCTGGGGAATTGAATAATTACGAATTACGAATTACGAATTATGTTGAGTCAGCCGCAGATATTGCAATGGTTGCAGGCTTATGCAACCGAGATAGAGCAGAATAAAATATATTTGACAGAATTAGATGCTGCGATCGGAGATGCGGATCATGGGATCAATATGGATCGCGGCTTCAAAAAGGTAAATACTCAGTTACCAACTCTTACAGACAAGGACATCAGCAACATTCTTAAAACTGTGAGTATGACCTTGATTTCTTTCATTGGCGGTGCGAGTGGCCCTCTTTATGGCACTTGGTTTTTACGAGCCAGTACAGCAGTAGTTGGTAAGCAAGAATTAACAGAACAAGATGTGTTAGCGCTACTCCAAGCAGGCTTAGAGGGCGTGCTACAACGTGGCAAAGCGCAACTAGGAGACAAAACAATGGTGGATGTGCTATCTCCGGCTGTAGAAGCTTTTGGACAGGCTGTAGGAGAAAGTAAGGGAACACTAGAAGCTTTGCAACAGGCTGTAGCAGCAGCCCAAAGGGGGTTGCAAGAAACTATACCAATGCAGGCGAAAAAGGGACGGGCTAGCTACCTGGGGGAACGGAGCATTGGACATCCAGATCCAGGAGGAACTTCTGCTTATTTGATGTTGAAGACTTTGTTAGCGGTGTTGGAAAGTTCTAGGGAATTTTGAATTGAAATTTTTAGCGTTTTCCGCATGAGTAAGTTATCAAAAAGAATAATTAACCACAAATGAATATATTATATTTAACTCATTTAATAAATGCTTCTTGAAGAGTAGATGCAAATTATCCAGCAGTCGCGTCCAGTGTGTCTACTTATCTACTGCATAGTCTAACACCATGCGCCAATAAATTGGACAGCGTATGAAAACCTGGAAATAAAGATAGTAACGAACATGGCATCTTTTGAATCGAATGAAATTAATGCCGTTGAAGTAGATAATGTCAGGTTTGAAACTGTAGCATCAACAAGGGTACTAACCATCCCTGAAGCCAAGCGTGGTGTTTTTACTTCTGTGCAGCTTGGTATTCGGATTACCAATAATACGCAAAAACCCTTTTACTTTTCATCCAATGTTTATTCGATGTTTCCAGAAATGATAGCACCAGATGGTCAGGTGTTGGTAACAGGTTTGCACTCCGAACGAATTAACCCACCAATTGAATCTGATTATATGTTAGTAGCGTCAGAAAAATCAGTAACTTTTGTTTGTGATGCCTTTCTTTTTTGGATACAGAACCGAAAGAAAAAGCGTGACCAAAAGCTAAATTTTAATATCCCGTTTCCATCTGATGATATTTATGCTTTTCGCCCAGTGTATCCAGGTTTATATCAATTTCGTTTCAAGTATCGTAATTCTCGTGAAGGTATGGAGGAATATAATAACTGGATTGAACCAACAATATTACAAACAATATTAGAAAACATTTGGACTGGAGAGGTACTAACTCCGCTTGTGGATATTCAATTAGTAGAGCCATCAGCTTAAGTAATGAGAATAGAAAATATGACAGTAGGTGAACTGTAGACATCGCCTAAAAATTCAAACTTGTCTGATTATCTAATTCACAACAGATGTACTCTGAATACGCCATTTACCTTGTTCTCTAATCAAATCATACCGAACTCTCAAATTATCGTTAGAAGAGTTTTTAAACTGACCATTTTCATATAACTGCGTTACTTCTTTTACCGTAGCTTCGACGGCGGCACGATTTGCAAATAGCTCAATTCTTTCAACAGATTCTATCTTCAAACTATGGTCGTACTTGCGATAGCGGTTGTCAGACCTAGCCTGTTGAGCAATCACCCGCCATTGAGACAAAGCTGAACCAGTTAAAATCTGATTTAAATTATTGACCTCATGATTGGGCCCTAAAGCGGTGGCTTTGGTAGATAACCAAGTGCGAATAACTTTCTCTGCCTCTGCCTTTGTTAAAGGGCCTTCTTCTGATTCCAGTTTATTTTTTGGATCAGGAATAGATACTGGTGGTTCATTTATTTGTACAGATAACTCTACGCCACGCAGAGAAGGTGGAGGAAAAAATAGATTTTTTAACCATCCAAAAGCTGTTGTGGCTAACACCCAGAAAACTAATATACTCACCAAAGAAATAAACACTCTCCATACCAGCCGTGTTTTTCCTTCTATGGTGTTAGCAAAGGTTCGCCGCCGCCGGGGACGACGAGAATGAGGACGATTATCTGGTACACGCTCTCGGATGGCAGATGGAGTGGGTTTTCTCCGCCTACGCTTTTGGTTATGAACGGGTGTAGCACTTTTAGCCGAACCGTTCAAATGCTGATTAGTACCTCTGCTCATCCGTTCAGCAGCAGGAACATCTGATCTTACACTTCCAGATGAACTCCACATCTCTGATGAGAAGGTTGGAGATTCGGGTGTTTCTTTTGTTGGTGTTTCTGGCAAATCTGGGTTAGGTATTCTGCTGTGATTAAATTGCGCGGAAGTTTTAGTTGAATTGTTGGGGAAAGAGGGATTCTTCGTCTTGGACTGGGGAAAATATTGGGGGTTAATTACAGCCCATTCATTAGTTGTTTCTGCATCAGTTGGCAGGGCTTCTAAATAAGCTTGCACCTGTTGGTTAGCAAAATAATCTTTTAAGAAAGCTTGCTGGTTTGCTAAGTCTCTAAAATGGGGAAATACTTCGTGTTGCAACCACTGTTCTGCATATAGACACAACCCTGGTAATAAGTCTGGGGAATCTTGAGATTTTTCCCGAATAAAAGCTAAAGCTTCGTACTCCTGACTAAGCTCTAAAACACGAGTTGCTTCCTCAGTTTGCCCCAAGAGTAACGCACATAGCGATTGTTCTAAATGTACATCTTGGCGCTTGCCCAGACGCATGAGCATCTGCCTTGCTTGACGAATTAAAGCAGGTTGCCGTTGAGCAAATCCCCGCGCTATCAAGGCATAAACAGCTAAGTAAGTGGCAACAGCAGAATTGCGTTTGCTTTGGGCTTCAAATAACTTGTGCTGTTCTGCAACTGTTAAGTGGTTGCGTAACTGCTGGATAAACCGCAGAAAGTCATCTATATTTAAACCAGAGTCATCATTGTTCGCGCCATCAATGCCGCCACGATCCTCTAAGAGATTTTGTAATAATTCCAAACCTTGCTGTCGTTCGGCAGTCTTTTCTTGAGGTAATGCCAGCAACTCCAAAATGCGATATGGTCGCAATTTGTAAAGATCAGCCTGAATTTCTGCCTGGATACTGGCGAATAACCCTTCACGTACTAGCAGTTCTTGACCAGTTTCTAAGGATATGGCAGCATTTTCGTAGTGACCTTGCTGCCATTGTTCTCTACCTAATTCTAGGCAAGCAAAGGCAACAGTAAGAACAACATCTGGATGTTCAGCACTTTCATAAATTTCTTCGTCTACTAAACTATTGCTCTTTCTTGCACTTTTAGCACCATTTTTATTTACCAGGTACGGACGACCTAGTTTCAGTACAAGTTCGTATTCCCCCAACTCTTGCAAAATTAATAAAGCGCCAACTAATTCGTTAGGGGTAATTTCGATACCCAGACTTTGGGTGTCAATACCCCTTTTGGCACTACTTTCTGGACGATTTTCCCGTGCTACTGCGGCAGCAGCAAGGTTATCAGGATCATAGGCGTGGGCAAGATAAAGCTGATCGTAGGTACTGCGTTGTTTTGGATCTGATAAAACCACGTAAGCTTCTTCTATGAGTTGTTTACGAGAAGAAATTGCTGCCTGAGAATACTCACGTCGTGGCAATTGTACAATGCGATCGCTGTACGCCTGTCGCAATTGTTCTTCACTTGCCGCCGACGGTAGTCCTAAAATTCGGTAGTAATCTAGCGGAATTCGCACAGCCTACTTCCCCTGCACCGTGATCAACATAATTCACCTAGAGCTTTCCAGGCCTGTAAAACCGTGCCATAACAATGCCGTATAGAATTTACTCTACAAGTGTATATTGCAACAACTTGTTTTGTACCTTCCCGAAATTTTGAGTCACATTCTAGTACTAATTTTTTGCTTTCGCCTAGAAAGCCTCAATTGTTTGTCTTAATTCTTAGTATTTTTGTTTAACACGACTATTATCAGCCTTCGATAGCACAAACCACAACTACCGCTTTTAATCACGGCATAATTGTTGTGGTTGCAAGAATCTATTGATGATTGATTTTTACGGGACTTTCCCACTAGGAGGTCAATAAAATACTACTATGGGAAATCTTTATCCTGATAACTGGAAAAAAAATCATATCATAATTTACCTTTAATTACAATTACCTATTTGGGTATATAGATTTTTGCCTCCTTTTTTTGAAATTGTTAATGGATATGCAGAAAGCAGTCTACCTTGGTTGCTAGTCTATGAAGGGGAATATTTAGGAGTGCTGAGTTCTGAGTAAGAAGTAATGAGTAAGAAGTAATGAGTAAGACATAGTACTTGTGAATCTTTTCCTAAGTACTCACTACTCGTAACTGATTTGATGCCTAATCGGTCTAATTTTACTTTTTACTCAGCACGGGCTAAACGCCCCGCTTCCGCTAACGGTACTCAGCACTGTTTCGGTGAGAGAGAAAAATCCAAGGCGGCAGATGTTGCTGTTAGAGTCAAGTCCTCACGGAATAGGGGCTGAAAACTTAAAAATCAAAAAATTAAAAATTCAGCTATTCCCTAAGACCCTTTTTTGGTGCATAAATAAAGTTTGATTGTTGAGTCTTACAAACGCTAGCCTGTTAAAAGCCGAGGTGTTATCAGACCAACTTATTTAAGACCGTAACTTTAACTTGTCAACAGGGATACTCAAAAATAATGGTTCAAGAGCGTACTTTACCCACTTTTAATCCTGCTACTACGCATATTACAAAAGAAGAAGGGTTACGGTTGTATGAGGACATGGTATTGGGGCGCTTGTTTGAAGACAAGTGCGCTGAAATGTACTACAGAGGCAAAATGTTTGGTTTTGTCCATTTGTACAACGGTCAAGAAGCCGTTTGTAGCGGTGTTGTGCAGTCGATGCGACCGGGTGAAGATTACGTTTGTAGTACTTACCGCGACCACGTTCATGCTCTGAGTGCGGGTGTACCAGCAAGAGAGGTAATGGCAGAATTATTTGGCAAAGCCACAGGTTGCAGCAAAGGGCGCGGTGGTTCCATGCACATGTTTTCTGCGGAACATCGCTTGCTAGGTGGCTATGCTTTTGTGGCTGAGGGAATTCCTGTAGCAGCTGGAGCGGCTTTTCAAAGCAAATACCGCCGCGAAGTGCTAGGAGATAAAAATGCTGACCAAGTGACAGCTTGCTTTTTTGGCGACGGTGCAGCTAACAACGGTCAGTTTTTCGAGACGCTAAATATGGCAGCCCTATGGAAACTGCCAATTCTGTTTGTAGTCGAAAATAATAAGTGGGCCATTGGGATGTCTCACGAACGAGCGACTTCCCAGCCAGAGATTTATAAAAAAGCCAGTGCATTTAACATGGTGGGCGTGGAAGTAGATGGCATGGATGTTCTAGCAGTCCGAGCCGTCGCTCAAGAAGCCGTCGCTCGTGCCCGTGCAGGTGAAGGCCCAACATTAATTGAAGCGCTTACCTATCGCTTCCGGGGTCACTCCTTGGCTGACCCAGATGAAATGCGAAGCAAGGCGGAAAAAGAATTTTGGTTCGCCCGTGACCCAATTAAGAAGTTAGCAGCTTATTTGCTAGAGCAAAATCTGGCGGACGATCAAGAAATCAAAGCAATTGATCGTAAAATTCAGGATGTAATCGACGACGCGGTTAAATTCGCCGAAAGCAGCCCAGAACCAGACCCCAGCGAGTTATATCGTTTCGTGTTTGCAGAAGACGAGTAGATTCTAGGGAATGGGGATTGGGTACTGGGTACTGGGTGACTAGGGACTGGGGACTGGGAAAAAGTTACTCTAATCCCCAATCTCTAATTCCTAATTCTCAATCCCCAATTCCCAATCCCCGATACCCAATACCCCAGGACTAAAACTTATGTTCTCCATTGCAGTTCAACAGCAACAGTACAAGACCTATATTCTTTCTGATGAAGCCGCTAGTTCTCAATTGGAAGTCGTACCAGAACGCGGTGGTATCATCACCCGTTGGCGCATTCAAGGGCAAGAAATTTTCTACTTGGATACTGAACGCTTTACTCATCCTGAGTTGAGTGTCAGAGGTGGAAATCCAATTTTGTTTCCTATTTGTGGCAATCTACCAGATAATACTTACACTCACAACGGGCAAAAATATACTCTAAAACAACACGGTTTTGCCCGTGAATTGCCGTGGAAAGCAACAGAACAAGAAACTGGAGATAAAGCTAGTCTCACTGTCGTTCTTGATAGCAATGAGCAAACTAAGGCAGTTTATCCTTTTGATTTTCAACTGGCTTTCACCTACGAACTTCAAGGTAATACCTTAGAAGTCCGCCAGCAGTATAAAAACTTGTCATCTACACCAATGCCGTTTTCGGCTGGTTTCCATCCCTACTTTCTGTGTGGTGATAAAACTCAGCTAGAGCTTGAAATTCCCTCTAAGCAGTATCAAGACAATCAAACTAAGGAATTTCACTCTTTTGACGGCAATTTTGACTTTAGCCGTGATGAAATTGATTTTGCCTTTGGACAGCTAACGAGTAAATCAGCCACTGCAATAGATCGCAGTCGTAAGTTAAAGCTCACCTTGGATTATGATGATTTCTCTACCTACCTGGTATTTTGGACAGTCAAAGGCAAAGAATTCTACTGTCTAGAACCGTGGAGTGCCACCCGTAACTCTCTCAATACTGGTGATAACCTGACTGTGTTAGCACCAGGAGCTAGCCATACAGCATCTATAAGGTTGACGGCTAATTTTTTCTAAACCCCTTTACAAATCTACAGATGTCTATGCTATGATGGCAAAGTTGCGAAATGCAGCGAAAGGGTCGCTAACTCAATGGTAGAGTACTCGGCTTTTAACCGATTTGCTCCGGGTTCGAGCCCCGGGCGACCCATAAAATCAAAATAATATTATTAGATTAAAAGAAGGCGATCGCAGCATCCAAGAAATTTCTGCAATTCGGTAGGATAAGCATAGACTAATCCCACACACCATTGTCATGGTAAAAACACTTCCACAGCATTGGACAATTCCCCTTCTGGAAAATGGCGACAAACTCAGCCTTTATGAATTTGAGCGTCGCTACAACGCCATGCCTAACTTGAAAAAAGCCGAATTGATTGAGGGAATTGTCTACATCATGCCTGCTGCTTTACGTTTTAGAAGTCACGGTCAACCGCACGGTTGGATTGTTGGTTGGTTATTTACTTACGAAGCCGCGACACCTGGTGTAGCTTTGGGAGTAGAACCCACTGTGCGCCTAGACTTAGATAATGAACCCCAACCAGATGCTGTACTTCTAATCAACCCAGAAGCGGGTGGTCAAGCAAGGCTGAGTGAAGATGATTATATTGAAGGCGCACCAGAGTTAATTGTCGAAATTGCTGCTAGTAGTGTCGCCATCGACCTCCATGCAAAAAAACAAGCCTATCGTCGCAATGGAGTCAAAGAATATATCGTTTGGCAAGTACTCGATCAGAAATTGACCTGGTTCTATTTGGAACAGGGTGAGTATGTAGAGTTGGCTGCTGATAGTAACGGAATTCTGCGGAGTCAAATTTTTCCAGGGTTGTGGTTAGGGGTTGCAGAGTTATTAGCGGGGAATATGCAGTCCGTGTTGACTGTTTTACAAACAGGCTTGCAATCTCCTGAACACGCAGCATTTGTCCAGAGACTAGAGTCTTTTGCCTGATGCGATCGCTTGTAAATTTGCCAAAATAGTTAAAAGTGCGATCGCTTTGAGATAACCATTTTGGATAGTGGGCTACTACAGCTACTAACTGTAGGGTAACTAAATGTACAGCAACACAGAGCAATTATGGGGCATAGTACAGTAGTAGAGAGCAAGTATAGAACATATTTATAGTAACGATGGCGTAAACTTTTTCAACATAGATACACGACACTAGTTATAATTTCCTATAAGTTGAAAAAACTCTTAAGATTTAGCGTAATTATTACGCTTCTCTCAGACCGACTAGCTGACAACCACATTAGGAGGACTATCTATGGCGCTTGTACCACTGCGGCTGCTGTTGGATCACGCAGCTGAAAACGGTTACGGCATCCCAGCTTTCAACGTTAACAATTTGGAGCAGATTCAGGCAATCCTGAAAGCTGCTGTCGAGACAGATAGCCCCGTAATTTTGCAAGCTTCACGCGGCGCTCGTAATTATGCAGGAGAAAACTTTCTACGCCACCTGATTTTGGCAGCAGTAGAAACCTATCCTCACATTCCCATTGTCATGCACCAAGATCATGGTAATGCACCTGCTACCTGCTACTCAGCAATTAAGAACAACTTCACCAGCGTGATGATGGATGGTTCTTTAGAAGCTGATGCTAAGACCCCCGCTAGCTTCGAGTACAACGTTAATGTTACCCGCGAAGTTGTAAATGTAGCTCATGCTTTGGGTGTCAGCGTTGAAGGTGAACTCGGTTGTTTGGGTTCTCTAGAAACTGGTGCTGGTGAAGCTGAAGATGGTCACGGCTTTGAAGGTACACTTGACCACTCACAACTGCTAACCGACCCCGATGAAGCTGTTGACTTCGTAGAAGCAACCCAAGTAGATGCTTTGGCAGTTGCCATTGGCACAAGCCACGGTGCTTACAAGTTTACTCGTAAGCCAACTGGTGAAATTTTGGCAATCAGCCGCATTGAAGAAATTCACCGCCGTTTGCCTAACACCCACTTGGTAATGCACGGTTCATCCTCTGTACCTGAAGATTTGCTTGCACTGATTAACCAGTATGGTGGTGCAATTCCTGAAACCTATGGTGTACCTGTAGAAGAAATCCAAAAAGGTATTAAGAGCGGTGTACGTAAAGTAAACATCGACACCGACAACCGTTTGGCTATTACTGCTGCTGTACGTGAAGCTTTGGCTAAAAAACCAGAGGAGTTTGACCCCCGTCACTTCCTCAAGCCTTCTATTACATATATGCAGAAGGTTTGTGCTGAACGCTATCAGCAATTTGGCACAGCTGGTAACGCAAGCAAGATTAAGCAAATTTCTTTGGAAGATTTTGCTGCTAAGTATGCTAAAGGTGAATTAAATGTTGTCACCAAAGCAGCTGCTAAAGTTTAATTTTGACAACTAAGAAATAGGGGCATAGTCCTGCTTTGCTCCTAAAAAACTGAGGATTTTAATGTTGTCAGAAACCGGGTAAATACCCGGTTTTTTATTTTATTTGCATGGAATACAGACCTAACCCCCAGCCCCTTCCCTGCAAGGGAAGGGGAGCAAAATTCAAAGCCTTTCTCCTTTTAGGAGAGGGTTTGGAGAGAGGTCAAAGTATATTATTACTTCCATATTCATAAGGAGGGTATTCTCCCTGTGTACCCAGTCCCCAGTCCCCAATCCCCACTCCCCAATCCCTAAAATACGCGATGTTGCAAAGAGGGCATTTGACGGCGGACTTGTTCTAACCTAGTAGGCTTGATTTCTGCGATCGCAATTCCCGGCTTTTCCCCAGCATCGGCTAAAATCACGCCCCAGGGGTCGATAATAACGGCGTGGCCGTGGGTTAGACGGCGGGCGTAGTTATTCCCCGTTTGGGCAGGAGCAATGACGTAGGCGGTATTTTCGATGGCTCTGGCTTGTAGTAGTACTTGCCAGTGGTCTTTGCCTGTAAAGGCGGTAAAGGCGGCGGGAATAAAGATAACATCAGCTCCCTTATCTGCCAGATGACGGTACAGTTCCGGGAAGCGGACATCATAACAAATGGAAAGCCCTAAATTACCAAGCTTTTCTGAAAAATGGACAGGTGGTAGTTCTGTACCAGCCACAACCGTGCTGGATTCCCGATAAGTGTTGCCGTCGGGGACATCAACATCAAATAGGTGTACTTTGTAGTAGCGGGAAAGTTCTTGACCGTTTGGGTCGATAAGTAGAGTGGTGTTATAAACTTTGCCTGTATTGTCTACAGGAAGTGGAAAGCTGCCGCCCAAGATGGTAATTTGAAAGCGTTGAGCCATTTTTTTGAGAAATTTTTCGCTTTCAAGAGCGATCGCATCACCTTGCGCGAGTTTGTCTTTTTCTTCTCCCATATAGGAAAAATTTTCTGGCAAACCTACCAATTCAGCACCTTGACGCACGGCAAGCTCTATTAATTCTTCTGCCTGTGCCAAATTTTTCTGTAAATCGGGCACACTGGTCAATTGAATAGCGGCGGCTAAATAAGACTTCATAGATTCAACAACGAACAGTTGATTTATGGAAAAGAGATTATCAAAATATATCGCTACTTCAACATCTGTGGAACTTAATTAGAAATGCGTTAGCCAAGATTTTCTTTAACAGACTTGTTTTATTACTGATCTTAATCTTCCTCTGGGTTCTAGTAAACTGAGCAAGATAAAGATTAGGTTGTGATCAAACCTTGATAAAAGCTCTCTCCTGTGGATATTTCTATTCTCATGCAAACATTTATCGCTGTGTTTGTCTTGGCGGATGCCGTGGGCAATATACCGATTGTTTTAGTTTTGACTAAGGGTATGATGCCAGAGCAAAGAAACCAAGTTATAGATAAAGCAATTATCATTGCGATCGCAGTTCTTTTGCTGTTTGCCTTTGCAGGGCAAATAATTTTAAATTACTTGGAAATCAGTATCGGCTCTTTGCGAATAGCAGGAGGTCTATTGTTGCTGTTAATTGCTTTGCAAATGTTGCGGGGAGAATTAGATCAGCCAATTTATTGAAGAAGGACGCGATGTCGCAATTACTCCACTAGCTTTACCATTATTAGCGGGGCCTGGGACTTTGACAACGGTAATGTTGCTGATGTCGAAATCGCAGAGTCCCCATATTAGTGTAGTCGTGGGTATATTAGGGGCGATGTTTATCACTTGGTTGATTTTGCGTTTAGCAAATCTGATTGACCAGTGGATTGGTGCAGAAGGTGGAGTGATTGTAACTCAGCTTTTGGGCTTTCTGTTAGCGGCGCTTGCGGTGGAAATTGGTAGTACGGGAATTAGGGAGTTATTTTTGAGCTAAAAAACTCCTAAAAATATTTTTAGACTATATACAAATGTAAACAAGTTTGAAAAACGGGAAATTCGCGCCTCTCAAACTTGTTTATAAAAATTAACCTAAAGCTAGAACAAAATTGATAACTCAAAAGGATTTTGTTACCAATTGAGTTTCAAAGATACTTTTCTAGAGTGGAAGCTAATGTACTTTTAGGTACAGCGCCTACCACCATATCTACTTTTTGTCCATCTTTAAAAATCATTAATGTGGGAATACTGCGGATACCGTACTGACTAGCAACTTGAGGATTTTCATCCGTGTTGACTTTGACGACCTTGATTTGACCTTTGTACTGTTCGGAGATTTCATCGACAACAGGAGCTACCATACGGCATGGTCCGCACCAGGGTGCCCAAAAGTCAACTAAAACGGGTACATCGCTGTCGAGTACTTCTTGCTTGAAACTAGAATCGGTAACTTGTGCGGCTGTTGACATGCCTAAAACCTTCGCCAATAATATCTGAACTTGGTGAAAATTCTACCATAGCAAAAACCTCAGCTTGGGAGTCTAAGGATGTACATTTGCAAAGAAGCTCTCTTATTTTATTTACAAACATAAGGAACCGCCCGAACAGTAGTCCGGGCGGAGTGTGGTGTGAGGAGTGAACGGAAACATTCGTCTCCGCTATCTCTATTGTAGGCTACATATAGGATTTTTCCAGCAATTGTTTAGGAGGCTGGAAAAAATTATTGAAGAATTGGGAATTGGGAATTGGGAATTGGTTATTAATTTTTCTCCCCCTGCTCCCTGCTCCCTGCTCCCCTGCCCCCTACTCCCCTGCCCCTTATTTCCCCATACCTAATTGTTGAGCTTTTTGATAAACTTTACCCTCGGTTAATAGAGAAGGCGCAATCACAACTTCTACTTGCTGCATTTCTTTAATATTTTTGGCTCCTAAAGTGCCCATGCTGGTCTTTAAGGCTCCTAAAAGATTGTGAGTGCCATCATCTAGCCCTGCTGGCCCAACGAGTATCTGCTCTAGGCTACCAGTGGTGGCAACGCGAATGCGAGTGCCACGAGGCAAAACTGGGCTAGGAGTAGCCATTCCCCAATGATAACCCCGTCCTGGGGCTTCTGCGGCTCTAGCAAAGGGAGAACCAATCATCACACCATCAGCACCGCAGGCGATGCATTTACAAATGTCGCCACCGGTGATTAAACCGCCATCAGCAATGATGGGGATATAGTTACCAGTTTCCTTGTAGTAATCATCTCGTGCGGCTGCACAATCTGCGATCGCAGTTGCCTGTGGTACACCCACACCCAATACCCCACGAGACGTACAAGCAGCACCAGGGCCAATTCCTACCAGTACGCCAGCTGCGCCAGCTTTCAACAAATTCAATGTAACTTCATAAGTCACGCAATTCCCTAATACCACAGGGATGGGCATGGAACGACAAAATTCTGCTAAATCAAGTGGTACTACAGACTGTGGTGACAAATGTGCGGTAGAGACTACCGTAGCCTGTACAAAAAATAAATCTGCGCCAGCCTTTGCCACCGCCTCGCCGTATTTGCTTGCACCAGCTGGAGTTGCGCTTACCGCAGCAATCCCGCCTTGTTCTTTAATTTCCTGAATACGTTTTTCAATTAATTCCGGCTTTATTGGTTCGGCATAGAGTTCTTGCATCAGGGCAACAAATTCATCTTTCCCTACAGAGGCAATCCGATCTAATATTGGCTCTGGATCAACGTAGCGAGTGTGAATACCCTCTAAATTGAGGACACCTAATGCTCCTAACTGTGACAAACGTACAGCCATACGAACATCTACTACGCCATCCATTGCACTGGCAATTATTGGGATTTCTCGCTCAATATTGCCAATACTCCACTTAGTATCTGCCAAACTGGGGTCTAGTGTTCTGTTACCAGGAACTAGAGCAATTTCATCTATTCCGTAAGCTCTACGAGCTGTTTTTCCCCGCCCAAGTTGAATTTCCACGCTTTAACTTTTTTTCAAATCTGTTTAAGCTAGGGTATCAAATTGTGAGATAACTTGGGGCATTTTTTCCCTGAGCTACACAGATAAATTCCAGTTATCCAAGCCGTTGCTCGAAACTTTGATGGACGCAAAGTATTTATCAAGCAATCAAATGAGCAAAAATTGTTAATCGGTTTTCGTCTTGTGTTGCTTGAGGGTTAATGTTGCACTAACCTTCCAATAATTTTAGTTTTATGTGTCTATTATTACTTAGTTAGTATCACGATTATTGGCGTTAATGTCCTTAATTTGCCTATACTGAGTACATCAAGATTGTGCAAATTGCCACTGATGATTTATCTTTTATTTTTAGCTACATCGACACCAGTGTAACCAGTTGCTATCCAAAGTATGGCTCTGGCTCCATCGCGGATAGATTTTTCGATAGATTCAGGGGGTTTTTCTGAAGGAACTGGCACTGGCTTTAAATAAATACCTCGACTACCCAAAATAATTTCGCCGATGACACAAGCCCGGCGCATGTGGAAATCTGAAGTAATTAAATAAACGCTCTTGATGCCGCGAGCTTGCAAATCATCTACTAACGTAGTAAAATTAGTAACTGTATCTACGGCTTCATAATCCAAATGTAAACGCTTGGGATCAACACCAGCTTTGGCAAAGACTCGTTGGGTGAATGTAGGTGGACTACCCCCAGTAATCCAAATGGGTATATTTGGATGCTGGCGAACAAATTCGGCCGTAAATTTCTCTCGCTCTAAACGTCTCGTTGAACCACCCAAAACTACAACTGCTTGCGGCTGTACAAATTGGTTTTGTACTTCTTTGTATCCCCACCACGTAATTAGTGGTAGCACAAAAGCCATAAAACGAAAAGATTTACCTCTAAAAAGTAGCTTATTCAAGGCTCGATAACTTTATTTACTTATTCCAAAATTTCCTCTGGCTAGAAGAAAAACAACAGTTGATAGTAGAGTAGCAAACTCCTCGATAATCTGCCCAAATTTATATTTGGATGCTTTTCATGTTACAGCGCAATTAAGCGTGCTTGAAGTCTTCCCTCTAATTGATGGATTATCCTAACCTGTATCGGACAATTCATCAAAGGGTTTTAGCACCTTATCGGAGAGCCACATTTAGTTATCTGGAAAACCTTTCTCTAAATCTCTCTTTTAAAAGGAGAGACTTTGAAATTTCCCTTTTCCGCGTCGGCAAGGAGGTCAAAAGTTTAGGTTTTTTCAGAACTAAATCTATATTGAAATATAATTCGCATCTATCCTACTCGCTAGTTGCTGTTTCTAGCCAAACTTCCACATCATCTGCGAGCAACTTCTGTGCAGCGTCCATCATTGATGTTGCTATGTCTTTGAGGTCTTCGCGGTTGTTCAAGTAAGTTTTTAAGGCTTCCATTGGGTCGATGCTGCTACTTGCAGTCAATTCAGGAATCCGGGGCCTGGCTAGTTGACTTACTAATTCTGCTTGAATGGTGTAGGTGTGAGCAGGACTTAAAGCAGTGTGTAGAGAGGAACTGTCAATTAAATCCATCTGTTCGGAGCGGAGTTTGTAAATTAGCCGCACTACAGCATCTTGAATATCATACTTGGCGATCGCTTTCATTAACACTGCTTGCGGATCATCTGCTTTCGAGACATCTACCTCAATGGTGCGGAAAGTCCGAACTGTTAAGGGACAAAATTCCCATTCAACCTTCCCCCGCTCCAGTTCCAGCATTACATAGCCTTTGTCTTCTTTTTCTTCACTAAAATCTACCCGCTCAATACTCCCTGGATAAATCACCGGCGGGTTGTTTGATTTGTTCAGATTCTGATGGCGGTGGACGTGTCCCAATGCTACATAATCAAAACAAGGTCGTGTCAGCAAAGACAGGGGCAGAGTAAAGCCTTTACCTACTGCCAAAAAGCGTTCTGCCCCCAAGCTAGCATTGTCAGCCATCAAGTGAGCCAAAAGGACAGTTGGCACATCAGGGTCAAGACGGCGAATTTCCCCTTCCATAACAACTCGCAGACGTTCCGTTAACAGTTCGTTAACTTCTGCCAAAGACGAACCTTCAGTCTCTTGGCGAGTCATCAGGGTAGAACGAGTTAACCAAGGGAGGGTGATTACCTGCACTTTACCATTGCGGGTTTCGATGCAGTGAGTAGTTAATGTATCACCAACAACAAACCCTGGCACTCCCAAAGTGCGGTAAATATTTAAACTCGCTCCTCCCTGTCCTTGGGAATGTTGGTCGTGGTTGCCTACCAACAACACTGTTGGAATATTGGCATCCATGAGACGGCGAAACTGGCTAGCAAAAGCTTGTTGTACATAAGGCGGTGGTGTCGCATCCGGGAACGCATCGCCACCAAATATCACCATATCGACGGCATCTGTGAGCGCTCGGTCAATACATATAGACAAAGTATTGACAAAATCCTCCAGCCGTGTGTTTAATCCAGTCGTGGGATTAATTCGTCCGTGAGAGAAGCCGCTTCCCATGTGGATGTCCGAGAGATGGAGGATTTTAATCATATTTGCAACTATGTGAAGTTAAATTACCACGCCTATCATAACTATCGCTTACTAATGTATGTGTAACCTCCCTGTATTGAGATTTTTAAAGGTGTAGATCAAAAGAATGACAACTCTTGCATCAAAAACTTGTAACAAATTATTACAGCAACCTGCTATGCTTAATCCACAAAATTTACCCTTTTTAGAATCTATTGGTTGGCAGCTAAAAAATGTATATCAATTAAACGAGAGAGAAATGATTCAATTGTATCAGCGTAATTGGCATTACAGATACACTTTAAAAAATCTAGAAGATGAAGAAGAGGGATTTGTATATTATTTAGCAAAAAAATATAACTCTTGGATACTACCAGATTTAGAAATGTTTAATATTGAGCATCACAATAAAATAATTAAAATTCTTAACGCTTTGAATCCTGAAGTATTACGAAAGGCTTCTGCTCTTTTTGCAGGCGGGACATTGTTAGCTTTGGAATATGAAGAATATAGGCTTAGTAAAGATATTGATTTTCTTTTCCCCTATGGAACCGAACATTATAGATACTTAAGAAACTTAATTTATGATGACGGAATTGCAGCATTATTTATAAATACCACAAACATTAGTTTGGGTGACATCACAGCAAATCAATACGGAATTCGATTTCCTGTTACAGTTAATGGAACAACTATTAAAGTAGAAATTGTAGCTAATGGAAACTTTAGCTTAGATCCTCCTGTTTATCCACAGTGGGCAGGTATTCCATGCTTGAGTATAAGTGACAGATTTACATCAAAGCTTATGGCTAACGCTGACCGTTGGAATGATACCAGTACCCAATCTAGGGATTTAATTGACTTGGCAATTCTACGGGTGAATAACGATATTCCTGCGGGGGCAATTTCTAAGGCTGAGGCAAGTTATGAAGTGCGCTTACCGCTAATTAAAGCGATTAACAAATTTTTTGAAAAGCCGGAATACCGTTATAAATGTTTTCAGCAGTTGAGTGTTACTGAAGAAAAAATTCCAATAATAATGAATGGAATAGATTTGCTACTTGTTGATTTAAAAAGAAATTCTTCTAGCTAGAAAAAATATAAAAATACAGACATTAATTCAAAAATAGAAACTCTTACTAACACAGTAAAACTTTATTGATAAAACTGCATAGATAAAAACACAGTTGCCGTCTAAAATTGCTTCGTTGTGTAATATTGTTGTCTAAGTACAAAGTAAGGGAGAGTTAGGGAAATTGTTCTTTTTTTCTATTCCCCACTCCCACCCCTTACTTTGGAGTTCCACTTAAATATGGATTCCGCATTCTGTTTTATCACTTCCCCGCCAACGTCCGGCGCGTTCGTCTTCGCCTTCACCGACTTTGGTGGTAATGGGTTGGTCGCCGATGCTGGGATAACCTTGGTCGTGGAGGGGGTTGTAGATGACTCCGTGTTCAGCTACGTAAACCCAACTATCTTGGCGTGTCCAAGTAGCGATGGGATTAACTTTCAGCCGACCTTTAGCATCAAATTCAAATATGGGCATATTCGCACGGGTTACTGCTTGGTCACGGCGGCGACCGGTAATCCAAGCCACGCTGTTGAGTTCGTCTAGACCCCGTAACAGTGGTTCAATTTTTGTAATGTGGTGGAATTTAGCAATATCCGTATCCCAAAGTTTATCGCCGTGTTTGGCTTCAAAGGCTTCACGGGTTTCTACGTCTGGAGTTTTGAAAGTTTGCAAATCCAGATTGTAGATTTCTTTGGCTTTGGCTACTAACTCTAGGCTTTCAGGGAAATGATGCAAGGTGTCGAGAAAGATTACAGGAACGGGATGCTTCAGTTCACTATAAAGAATGTGGGTAATTATCATGTCATCCACGTTAAAGGCGCTTGTTTGCACCAGTCCCGTTGGGATATTCTCTACAGACCATGCCAGTATCTCTTTGGGAGTGGCGGTTTCAAATTGCTCATTTAATTTTTCTAAGTCAAAAGCGATCGCTTGGTTTCTAGATCCCGTGGAGACTGTCATGATAATCTTCTATTCAAATATTTTTACCTTGATTAAGATTTATTTTACCCCACAAAGGCGCGTATTCCGCTCGGAGTTCGGGTATTTATTCTGTTCGGGAATTACTACACTTTGCAACTGGAGAATGGGAAGTAGGGAGACTAGAAGACCAACCCAATATAAGTAAAAATTTCTACTTAAGTAGAAATGAGTATTTTGTTAAGAAACTTTACGACAATTTAAGTTTTACAGCGCTTTTATAGATATTTATACTGAATTTTGATATGGTTAAGGAACTATTAAAAAAGGGTTTTTACTTAAATGAACGATTCAAAATTCAGCAATCCATTAGGCCAATCTATAATCATGGGCGCTTTAATGATGTTGACCAGTGCTGGTGTTATTACAATAATGAACTTTTTCTAAGATTCGGAATTTCTAATTTTAGCAATAAGACTTCACATAATCCTACTCAAAACTGAGTGGGATTTTTATTTTTTATTCTGAATACATCAGTATATATTAATTTTATTCTGTGACTTTCGGCTCAAAAGGATTTTTAAGCCGTATTTTTACATAGTTTTACAAACGGCGGGATGGGCTATTTTCAACTCGTACCAAATAAATAGTCCCAATCCGATAATACTGGCGATGAGGAAAATCAGTCGTCTTGCTCCCCTTCCCATAACACAATACGGCTCAGTTAAGCATTTCTTTCTTCTTTTAGCGTCCTTTGCGTCCTTTGCGGTTCGTTAAAAAAGATGACTTTGGCAAAGAGTTTTAACCTTAACTGAACTGTATTGTCTTATGGTCAAGTTATTCTGGACACCCATGCATATAGTATCCATGCCGACCAAGCCATTCTCCAAGCGGACTTAGACTTACTTGCAGAGGTATGAAGGGAGTAGGGAGTAGGATTAAGTATTCTTCCCAATTCCCCATTTCCCACTTCCAACTCCCAAATTGTTAGCAAAATAACTTTTCAGTATAGTTCATAAATGAGATGATGGAGAAATTAGAGAAAAGGTGAACAATTGTTATTTTTCTCCTTCCGCTTCTGGTTGCAAGATGGCATTACAGTATTGAATGAGGGTTGTCAAGCGATCGCTAATCGTCTGAAGTCTCGTTTGTGCAGTCGATGCTTGCCGCGCTCCTTGCAAAAACATCGCATCTATTGTCAACAAGCGCAATTGCTTGCTCATTTCCGTTTGATAAGACTGCACTCGCCAGTTTTCATCAGCCAAAGGTACAATCTCTTGCCCAAAAAATTGCTGCAACGAGGTTACACGCTGTCGCAATTCGGGCATAGCAATTTGGGTAGTTGTGGTATCGGAGCGCAATTGCTCTAACAAGGTTACGAGTGCCAAATATTTCTCAGAGTTTAAAGACATCCAGTGCTAGTTAAGATAGTATTAATGTCAAGTAATTTTTCTTCTACAATAAACTTTCTTAATCACTTATCAGCACTAAAAGCTTCAAATCATGATTTGAGGCTTTGTTTGCCATCAATGCATTTTCTCAGCTTATGATCCTTGAAAATCAAACTGGATGACTACCAGACGCTCCTGCATCGCTATCGGCAATTGGAAAATCATCTTTACACTGTTTTTCTACCCTTCTCTGGACGACAGCATCTTCTTAGGTTGATGCTGCCACTTTTATTTATCATCCACTTAATCTACCGATCCTATCCAAACCCTATTGTATGAGCAGTCTAGCTATAAATTCATCAGTTGATCTAGCCATTCCAGAATGGTTAAAAAAATGTTTGAAGGAGTCATCCACAAGTAACGGCATACAGGAAGATGACCGAAAGCACAGTGATGCAGTTTTAATTGGTCGTGCATTTGAATTTGCTTACCAACTGCATCAAGGTCAATACCGCAAATCCGGGGAACCATACATTGCTCATCCCGTTGCTGTGGCTGAATTGCTGCGTGACTTGGGAGGCAGTGCTGCTATGATAGCAGCTGGGTTTCTTCATGATGTAGTTGAAGATACAGAAGTTACAAGTCAAGAAATAGAAGAACGCTTTGGCCCAGAAGTGCGGCAATTGGTTGAAGGTGTCACCAAGCTTTCTAAAATCAATTTCACCAGCAAAACCGAAAGCCAAGCCGAAAACTTCCGGCGGATGTTTTTGGCAATGGCGCAAGATATTCGGGTAATTGTGGTGAAATTGGCAGATCGTTTGCATAATATGCGAACTTTACAATATATGTCAGAGGCCAGCCGCCGCCGCAGTGCCCAAGAAACGCGAGATATATTCGCGCCCTTAGCCAATCGCTTGGGAATTTGGCGAATTAAATGGGAACTGGAAGATTTGGCTTTTAAGTATTTGGAACCAGAAGCTTTTCGCCAAATGCAAGAGCTTGTTTCTGAAAAACGGACGGCGCGAGAAGAGAAACTGGCTAAAGCTACGAATATGTTGCAAGAGCGTTTGCAGCAAGCTGGAATCCGCTTTCAGGATATTAGCGGTCGTCCCAAACACCTTTATAGCATTTACCAAAAAATGCACCGCCAGCAAAAGGAATTTCATGAAATTTACGATTTGGCGGCGCTGCGGATTATTGTTCAAAGCAATGAGGAATGCTATCGGGCGTTGGCGGTGGTTCATGATGCTTTTCGCCCAATTCCTGGGAGATTTAAAGACTACATTGGGCTGCCAAAGCCTAACCGTTACCAGTCGTTACATACTGGGGTAATTGGACTAACTGGCCGTCCTTTGGAGGTGCAAATTCGGACAATCGAAATGCATCATATCGCCGAGTATGGGATTGCCGCCCATTGGAAGTACAAAGAAACAGGAGGTTCTAGTATTAGCCATTTGACAGCGACAGATGACAAGTTTACTTGGCTGCGACAGCTGCTGGAATGGCAAACTGATCTTAAAGATGCACAAGAATATCTTGATAGCGTCAAAGATAATTTATTTGAAGATGATGTCTATGTCTTCACCCCTAAGGGGGATGTTGTGCCTTTAAGCCCCGGTTCCACCACTGTAGATTTTGCTTATCGAATTCATACAGAAGTAGGAAACCATTGTTCAGGGGCGCGGGTGAACGGGCGAATGGTATCTCTATCAACCCGGTTACATAATGGCGATATTGTAGAAGTTCTCACCCAAAAGAACTGCCATCCGAGTTTGGATTGGTTGAACTTTGTCAGAAGTTCGGCGGCAAAATATCGGATAAAACAATGGTACAAGCGATCGCGCCGGGAAGAAAATGTTGCCCGTGGGCGAGAATTGTTAGAAAAGGAACTTGGTAAAACTGGTTTTGATAGTTTGTTGAAATCGGATGCGATGCAGATTGTCGCCGAAAAGTGTAACTACCACAGCGTAGACGATTTACTCGCCGGTTTGGGTTACGGAGAAATTACATTGAATTTGGTGCTAAATCGCTGGCGAGAAGTAGCAAAGGGACAACAACCAGCTTCCACAGTGTCGCCTTTTATTCCCAAAGAACCGAATACATCAAAAGCTTTGCGAGATGCGCCTCCAACTACTTCCCGCGCCAGTGATTCGCCAATTGTTGGGGTAGAGGGACTGGTGTATTATCTAGCTGGGTGTTGTACCCCAATTCCTGGCGAACCGATAATTGGCGTGGTGACGCGAGGTAGGGGGATTTCGATTCATCGTCAAGGCTGCAATAATCTGGAGTGTGTGGAGTATGAGCGCTTAGTACCAGTCAGGTGGAACCCAGCCGCCGAAAATAGCGGTCGTCCGCACACTTATCCTGTGGATGTTCAAATTGAAGCCCTTGACCGCGTAGGGGTGCTAAAGGATATTTTGTCACGGTTGAGTGACCAAGGAATTAATGTCCGCCATGCCCAGGTGAAAACCTCCGTTGGTCAACCTGCATTGATCGACTTAGGAATAGATATACGCGATCGCTCCCAATTAGAGCAAGTGTTCGTCCAAATTAAGAAAATGAGCGACATTTTGAATATCCGCCGCGTTGGTCAAATTGAGGAGTAAGTCAAAAGAGGCAAGGGAGCAGGGGGCGGGGGGCAGGGGGAAAGACTGAGACAGACGGAGCTTGTACTTTGCCCCAATTCAAGCGGACAAGAAGGACGGGGCTTTTTCTACGAAACGCTCCGCTCCACGCAGTTCTTGGAAGGGCTTGCTCCCCCTGCTCCCTGCTCCCTTCCCCCCTGCCTCTTCGGTGATTGTTAGGGTGCGTCACACTTCGTTAACGCACCGTTTTAAGCAGATTTCAAGTTTCGCTGAAATATTCAGCCTTGGGTAACGGCTTCTAATGGCAAAATTACCGTAAATGTAGAACCTTTTGCTAACTCTGAATTTACTTTAATCTCACCCTGCATTAACTGAACCAACCGTGATACTATTGCTAAACCTAATCCTGTACCATCAGAATTTTGCACTTGGGGATCAGCTATTGCCCGAAAATAGGGATTGAAGATTTCTACTTGAGCATCTGCGGAAATGCCAATACCACTATCAGCAATTGAGATAGCCCACTGTTCTTGAGTTAGCAACCAGCATTCCAAACGAACTAAACCGGATTCTGTGTAGCGAATTGCATTACTTAGCAGATTTGTTAGAACTTGCTGAAGCCGGAGTGGATCTGTGGTAACTTGCTCTGGAGCGCGATCGCAATTTACAACCAAAGATAATTGTTTAGCACGGGCTAGCGGCTCTATTATCTCTATAACTGAGTTGATTAACTCAGGCACATTAGTGAGAGTAGGCTGTAATCTCATCGTTCCAGCTTCATAACGAGAAATTTCGAGAGTATCGTTGATTAACCGCAGAAGAAGTCTGCCATTCTTAAGAACTCGCTCAATACTTTCAATATTTGAATAGGTGTCTTGCACCCCCAGTTGTTGACGATGCTGGCGTAGAAATAAGTCTGAGTAACCAATGATTGAAGTTAGTGGTGTTTTTAACTCATGGGCCAAATGAGAAAGACTATCTTTGCTAGCACGAACCAAACGAGTTAATTCTTGGTTAGTCAACCGCAAATGATTTTGGAGTTGTTTAAGCTCTTGCAGCCTTGCTTGGGTGTAACTGTTAAAACAACGAGCGATCGCTTCATCAATTACTGTATCAATTAACCGAACCGCCCGCAGCACATCTTTTGGAGATGCTTGTAATAAATCTTCTTCTAAAAAAGAAAAAATCACAAACCGGAGTAAACGATACTCTCGCGCAATTTCTTCTGGTTCAAATCCCTGTTCAGCGCGAAGTCTGCCGTGTTCTAAACTTGCATCTACAACTGTCTGCAAATCACTCGTTTCAGATTTAGATAGTACTGTTGCTAATGCTTTCAAAACGTGAGGTAAGCTATCCTGTATAGCTTTGAAAGTAAGCTCTTTAGTAGCTTCAATCTCTTGATCTTGGTAAACTGCCTCTACCCATTTATCAAGAATGGCATCACTTTTCTCAATTAAAGTCTGACTAAAATCCATCTTTTGCCTAACCAAAGACAGGAAGCTTTTTATACTAGAGGTAGATTAATATGTTCGATGTCAAGTTCGCACCTGACGGAAGATAGAGGTTGCTGAAAAGACACCATCTTGCTGAAGTAATTACCTTAGCTTATTTCATTTTAAATGCAAGAGCGATCGCTTAACCAAGCAAATTGTACTTACAGACATAGTACGCATCAACACTATTAAAATTATGAGTGTGGCATTGATGAACTTAAGAATAGATATAGGCGATCGCTCTCAATTAGAGCAAGTGTTCGTCCAAATTAAAAAAATGAGCGATATTTTGAATATCTGCTAATAGAAAAATAGGAATGCTTGCTCATGTTAGATCGCGCCGCAGATACATGAGAAAATCAGATAATCCAATCGCAGCAGTTGCGATGATGTCAGGGAAGGAAAAAAGATGTCGGAGAATTTAAGAAGCCAAGTTGTAACGCAAGGAGTGCAGCGATCGCCAAATAGAGCAATGCTGCGTGCAGTTGGTTTTAAAGATGAAGATTTTAATAAAGCCATTGTCGGCATAGCTAACGGTTACAGCACAATCACTCCCTGTAACATGGGAATAAATCAACTGGCACTCATAGCAGAAGCAGGGATTAAAACCGCCGGGGCAATGCCACAAATGTTTGGCACAATAACCATCAGCGATGGGATTTCAATGGGAACCGAAGGAATGAAATATTCCCTAGTATCGCGGGAAGTCATCGCCGATTCCATTGAAACCGCCTGTACCGGACAAAGTATGGATGGTGTGCTAGCCATTGGTGGTTGTGATAAAAATATGCCAGGAGCAATGCTAGCGATCGCTCGGATGAATATCCCTGCAATATTCGTTTACGGTGGTACAATTAAACCCGGTCACTACAACGGACGCGATTTAACCGTTGTCAGTTCTTTTGAAGCCGTTGGACAATACAGTGCCGGAAAAATTGACGACAAAGAATTATTAGAAGTCGAAAGTCGCGCCTGTCCCGGTGCCGGTTCCTGCGGGGGAATGTTCACAGCTAACACCATGTCTTCAGCATTTGAAGCGATGGGAATGAGTTTACCCTATTCTTCCACAATGGCAGCCGAAGATGCCGAAAAAGGCGACAGCACAGAAAAATCAGCCTTTGCGTTAGTCGAAGCCATCAAGAAACAAATCTTACCCCGGCAAATTATCACCCGCAAATCCATAGAAAATGCTATATCTGTAATTATGGCAGTGGGTGGTTCCACAAATGCCGTATTGCATTTTTTAGCGATCGCTCGTGCCGCTAATGTAAACTTAACCCTGGACGACTTTGAAACAATCCGCGCCCGTGTTCCCGTTTTGTGCGACTTAAAACCAAGTGGTAAATATGTCGCTACAGATTTGCACAAAGCTGGTGGTATTCCCCAAGTCATGAAGATGCTACTCGTGCATGGCTTATTACATGGTGATAGCCTGACCATTAGCGGACAAACCATTGCAGAGATATTAGCAGACATCCCCGAAGAACCATCCCCCAACCAAGATGTGATTCGGACTTGGAATAATCCGATGTATGCCCAAGGACACTTAGCCATCCTCAGAGGTAATCTGGCAACAGAAGGGGCTGTGGCTAAAATCACTGGGGTGAAAAAGCCAGTAATTACTGGGCCTGCACGGGTGTTTGAGTCGGAAGAAGCCTCTTTAGCTGCAATTTTGGCGGGTAAAATTCAAGCTGGTGATATTTTGGTTATCCG